>JAFDDS010000207.1 GCA_019310745.1 Deltaproteobacteria bacterium
AAGAAAAAAGCATTATTCCTAACATTGTGTACTATTATTATCAGTCTTGTATTAACAATGCCTCTGTTTAGTACTGGTGAAATGGAGGAAAAGGAAGTGGTTACTTCTGTTTCAGAGAAAATCCATTTTCTGATTCCTGGCGGAGCTGGTGGCGGCTGGGATGGCACAGCGCGAGGCACCGGCGAGGCTCTGACAAAGTCTGGGCTTCTAAATACTGCTTCTTACGAGAATCTCTCTGGAGGCGGGGGAGGCAAAGCCATTGCTCATTTAATTGAGACTGCAGAACGCCAGCATGGCACACTAATGGTCAATTCTACACCGATCGTAGTCCGATCACTGACAAAGGTGTTTCCCTATTCATTCCGCGATCTTACTCCTATTGCCTCTATTATTGCTGATTACGCTGCCTTTGTTGTTCCTGCTGACTCACCAATAAAGGATTGGAATCAGATTGTTGAGTCTTCTCTCAATGACCCTGAATCCATAAGGATAGCTGGTGGTTCTGTGCGTGGTGACCTGGATCATATTGCAGTAGCCATGGCGCTTAAAGCTGCAGGTGTCGATCCTGTTAAATTACTTTATATCCCATATGATGCGGGTGGTAAGGCCCTGGCAGGTTTGCTTTCTGGTGAAACTGAGATTCTTTCCACTGGGCTGGGCGAGGTATTAGGGATGGCAAAGTCCGGGCAGGTAAGAATCCTTGCCATTACTTCTGAAAAACGTGTGCCGGATCTTCCTGATGTTCCTACAGTGCGTGAACTCGGCTATGATGTAATATTCGCTAACTGGCGTGGTTTTTTCGGGGCACCAGGTTTACCCGACGAGATGGCTGCAGCCTATGCTGAACTACTTGAAAAAATGTACGATACCCCAGAGTGGGAAACTGTTCGCTCACGAAATGGCTGGTCCAACCTCTATAAGCCAGGTTCAGATTTCTACAGTTTTCTCGAGAGTCAGGAAGAAATTATTGGTGGGCTGATGCGCGAACTAGGATTTCTTGAATAGCATAATTATTTTATGGTGATAAAGCGTGTATGACAGAGTTGTTAAGTAATCTGTTTGATTTATGATAAATTTCCCCTCCCGAGGTTTTTTCCTGGGGAGGGGAACGTAACCAATCTAAAGAGAGCGAGGGAGTCAAACAGACACGAGAGGTGGCCCTAAAACTGGGTCGACCGTTGATTTTACAATGGCTTTCAAGGAGTAGCGACTGATTTTCCTGATCTAATGCTTGCAGCTTGTGGGTTATGGAATTACCTTCTGAGGGAAGCTTAGAGCAGTAAATGATAAAAATTCGATGGAGATAGTCTCAATTGTATCCGAGATTATGCAACAATTCTGATGAATAAGGACAAGGTTGGGGCACTATTCTTTTTTGTATTATCCCTTTTCTATGGTTTGATGGCCTTCACTATTCCACTCAATGTCATGGCTAAGATGGCATTTTTTACTGCACGAACGGTTCCTATTACACTCGCTGTTTGTGGTATCATCATTTCTCTGTTAATTTTACTCCTTCCGTCACCAGATGCTGACGGAAGGAATACTATTATAAAAACGTTTCGCGGTTTTAAGTGGAAACAGGCAGGGCTTCTCCTGGCGTTGATGATTCTCTATGGTCTTATCATCAAGCTGGCAGGATTTATCGTATCAACGATTCTATTCCTGATTGTTGGCTTCAGGATTCTTGGAGAAAAACGGGTAAAGATTCTCCTTCTTGCCTCAATACCATTTGTGGTTGTATTCTGGTTCTTTTTAAATAGGATTCTTGGGATATACCTTGACCCTGGTAGTCTGTTCTTTTTTTTAGGAGATTAGTGATGATTGAAGGAATACTTCTCGGCCTAAAAACTGTGATAATACCTATTAACCTGCTCCTGGTTGTTGTCGGATGTTTTGCAGGAAGCATAATTGGTATGCTGCAGGGTCTTGGACCAATATCGGCAATTGCATTGTTGATTCCTATTACATACAATTACGACCCGGCTTCCGCTCTAATCCTGATGGCTGGGATTTACTACGGCGCTGTATTCGGCGGATCTACCTCCTCTATCTTAATCAATGCACCTGGCATATCCGGTACTGTGGCCACTGCTTTTGATGGTTATCCACTTGCTCAGAAGGGTCATCCTGGAAAGGCATTGGCTGTTGCAGCATACTGCTCCTTTAGTGGTGGTACTATTGCTGCGGTCTTTCTCTTAATAGCAGCACCTGCTTTGGCCAAGGTATCTTTGAGTTTTCAATCCGCGGATTATTTTGCCTTGATGATCTTAGGGATGACTGCAGTTTCTGCCTTTGCCAGTAAGGGTAGTTTTCTCAAGGCGGCGTTAATGACCATTTTCGGCCTTATGCTGTCTACTGTCGGCACCGATCTGACAGCAGGCGTGCAGCGATTTACCTTTGGTCTGATGGATTTAAGTGATGGAATAAGCTTTTTGTTGCTTGCAATGGCGACTTTCGCATTATCTGAAGCTTTAATGTCAACGTTAAAAGGTCAAGATGTTTCAGAAAAGATCAGGGAAGCGATTAAGGGGAAGATGAGCAGCCTTAAGCTTTCGCGTAAGGAAGTAAAAGAGATAGTACCAACCATTGGACGTTCCTCGGTGATCGGATTCTTAGTCGGTGTTCTTCCTGGTGCCGGCGCCACTATCGCATCTTTTTTAGCCTATGGGATAGAAAGAAACATTGCTAAGGGCAAGGATAAGCTTGAGTTTGGTAAGGGCAGCCTGAAGGGCCTGGCTGCTCCGGAAACAGCCAATAATGCTGCCAGCTCCGGTTCGTTTGTCCCGCTCCTGACCCTTGGCATACCAGGATCAGGCACCACAGCAATCATTCTTGGAGCTTTGTTATCCTATGGTATTCAGCCTGGTCCTCGTCTGTTTGTAGATCATCCCACACTATTTTGGTCTGTCATTGTTTCCATGTATATCGGCAATATTGTTCTCCTGATTATTAATCTGCCTCTTATCCCTTATATTTCCAAAATTTTAGCGAAACTTCTGGTACCTTTTATCCTCTTTTTTTCGTTGATAGGGGTTTACTTTGTATCTTTCAACACTTTTGATATATTTATGATGGTTTTTATAGCTTCGATTGCCGTTGCTCTACGCTTTCTTGGTTTTCCCATGCCACCAATGTTGTTGGGTTTCATTCTTGGTGGAATGATGGAGGACAATCTGCGACGTGCTTTGGCAATTAACAGAGGTTCATTA
>JAFDDS010000208.1 GCA_019310745.1 Deltaproteobacteria bacterium
GCTCTATTAGAAACGTTGTGCCTTCAAGGCTTGTTTTCTTGACCTTAATCTTTCCTCCATGCTTTTCAATTATACTTTTCACAGTACCCAAACCCAGTCCAGTCCCCTTGCCTTCCTCTTTAGTGGTAAAGAAATGATCAAAGATTCTTGGCAGAACTACTTCGGGGATGCCACATCCTGTATCGCTGAATTCAATATAGAACTTTCCCTTTGGTTTATCCCTGCTGGTACGTATAGTGATATTTCCCTTGCCAGTAATAGCGTGGGCAGCATTTATTATTATGTTGGTGAAAACCTGAACAAGTTGGTTCTTGTCACCTTCACACATTAACATAGATGTTGAAAATTCTTTGTTTGTCGTAATATTTTGCAAAAGGGCATGGTGTCCAAGAAAGGAAAGAGTCTGCTCTATTACATCATTTGTATTGAAAAGCTCCCTTTTCATCTCTGTCTGCCTGGAGTAGGCAAGAAGATTTTTAACAATGTCTTTACACCGGTGAGTATCACTTATAATATTTTGTATATCATTCTTGATAGGGCTATCTTCGTCAAGCTCCTCAAGGATCAAACTGGCGTCAATCAATATTCCACTCAAGGGATTATTTATTTCATGTGCCACCCCTGCGGCCAGTTGACCTAACGAGGCCATTTTGTTCGATTGCTCCAATTTAATCTGTTCTGCCTCTTTCAATTTCTTTTCTATCTCTATTTTTTGTCTCAGGTCTGTATAGACACCCATGGTTGCAACTTCTTTGCCATCCTGATATATGGTAGATGCGGTCATCTCAACGGGTATCTCTTCACCTAAGGAAGTAATTATTGTCATCTCTGTAGCATGGAGCTTACCCACCCCGCCGTAATCAGGGCTTCTGAGTTTCTTCATTATGCTCCTTGCCCCACCCGGCGTATACAGATACTCTGCGATACTTGTACCAACCGCTACCTTATCGGTATAGCCAAATAATTTTCGAGCACTCTCATTCATACGGAGGATTACACCCTTCATATCAGCAACCAATATAGCAGATGCAGAACTGGCAATAATATTTTCCAAAAATTCACTGGTTTTTTTTGATTCTAATTCTAAAAGCTTAGTCTTGGTGATATCCCTGAAGCTTGCTATTATATAACCCACGTCTCCTTCCTTATTTAAGATAGGAGAACACACCCTTTCTTCATATATCTCTGCTCCATCAGTCCCAGTAGTTTTTTTAAGGGAAGAAGTTGCTTCTTTATTATGCAGGACATTGACAAGAGGACAAGATGACTCCTGACATGGCTCTTCAGATTGATAAAGGATATTGTGGCATTTTTTTCCTATGATTTTTTTCTTGCTTTGGCTATGTTTCTTGAGAAATCTCTTATTGGCTGCAACAATGGTCATATCAGGAGCAAGGATCAAGGTTGGAAATGACAGTGACTCAAAGAGGTTATCATGCCAGTCAAATTTTTTCATATGATACCATCATTAGAAAATATTATTTTGCTACCTCAAATGCCTCAGCTAATACTTCCTCAGCCTTGTCTATGTCATGCTGGGCTAAAACTAAAAAAACAGATGCCGAGGAGCAGCCAGAGGCTATGATCTTCAATCCTGCTTCTGAAAGGGAAGAGAACGTGGCATTAGCTATACCGTACCTATCACCGAAGTGTGGGCCATGGAAGAAAATAATACTCACAGGATAGATGTATTTATAAGGAGTTTGGCTTGAAATTTTTTCAAGGGATGTGTGGAAATCCCTACTTTCTTTTAAAGGGAGGCAAAAAATAAAAGAGATTTCATGATTTGACACTTGCGCTATTATGAATTTTGGCTTCAAGATTTTAAGATCATCCTGAGAAAGGATTTCTCCTAAAGGTTTGATCTTAGAGAGGGGGCAAGAAAATTTGATAAGGGCTAAGTCAGTTATTCTTTGAAACCCATACGTTTTGATCCGGGGTTCCCAATAAACAGCAATTGTCTCCATACAATCTAGTCTCCTTTGACTATATCACTCTGGCAGTAACGGATCTCAGGTTTTAACGGTGCATGATCCTTAGGCAGTTGGAATAAATCCTGAATAACATCGATAGCCTTATCTATTAACTGGTAATCAGTTACAAATGAGATTGCGGACAATGATGTGGCAATCCCATAGATAGGTATAGATTGCGCTGCCCATGAAACCATGATAACGCCCAATATCTTTATAGCCGATTGATGGGGGAAGATAGTGATTATACCCACTTGTCCACGGCTGTTTATCTCCCAACCTATGGGTAAAGAGCCTTCTTTTTTAAGGATTTCTGATGTAGTAGAGAATTTATCCTGACTGATGCAGAAGGTAAGTTGATGGTAATTATTTTTGTGTGTGTAGTGGGTAAGAAACTCCATATTGATTTTTTGAGAAAGAAGGAGTTTGCTTATATTTGCAGTAATTTCCTCTGACGAATGCACCCCTCTAAGGTCAAACTGACAGAGTTCAAGGCTCTGTTTGATCCCCCCTATCTTCAATTTCTCCATTATTGAGCCACCATAGAAAAAAGGGGCTTATTAGCCTAAAAAGTCCTTGATGCATAGTATCTGAGAGAATGTAAGGTCTACTTAGGACTAGCCGGTAAAGTCATCGACCATAGACATCAGTTTATCCAGATCGATTGGTTTAGCTATATAATCATCCGCCAAGGTACTCATGCCTCCCTGGTGAGTATACCTGGTACTGGTGACTGCGGAGCCAACTGCTGTTAAGAGAACAATAGTAATATCTTCATATTTTGGATTATTTTTAAGCTCATCACAGAGCTCATAGCCATCTTTGCGAGGCATCATAACGTCTAAGATAATTAAATCCGGTCTTTCCTCTTGTATCTTATCCCAGGCTTCTATCCCGTCATATGCCTTTGCCACCCTATAGTTTTTACTCTCTAATTTCATAGAGATTGCCTCCACCAGATCTGGATCATCATCAACTACCAGAACAAGTTTATCATTAGCCATATATTCCCTCCCTAGAAAAACGATAAATTTTGCTAACTAATTTATATTGTTATTTTTATATAGTCAACTGGAAATGATACAGCCCCGAAAAATTAAAAAAGCTATCGTGTTTACATGGAAACAATTTTTTTAAATCCCCTCCTGAGTAACGAAATGGGGAAAAGGAAAATTAATATAGTTTATCCACTCATTCCACCTATATTTTACCTTGCAAGGAATAATGATAATGATAGACTAAAAACGATACAATATTAAATGGAGAAAAACTATGCTCGATATAGAGAGAAAAAACCTTACCACTATTTTTGAGGCAATTCTGGATGGAGTCTATATTGTTGATGATGATTTTAACATGGAGTACATGAATAATGTCATGATTAAGAATTTTGGGCGTGGCATTGGCAAAAAGTGCTATCAAATTATATACGGGAGAGATGCAGTCTGCCCCTGGTGCAAGGCAAAGGGGGTGTTTGCCGGAAAAACCATTCGCTGGGAGCACTACATCCCAAATTTGGATCAATTATACGATTTTATTGAATTTCCTTTGAAAAATTCCGACGGTACCTTATCGAAGGTAGGCATTTATCGAGATATTGCCCTGAGGGCAAAAAGTGAAGAAAAAATCAGGGCCTCGGAGAAGGAATACAAGAGATTATTTGAAAATGTTCGTTGTGGAATATACGTGAGTAGCAAAGAAGGGAAATTTTTAAATGTCAATAAGGCCCTTCTGGATATGTTGGGTTATAAAAACAATGAGGAATTTCTTAAGATTGATATAGCCAAGGATCTTTATCTCAATCCAGAGGATCGTCGAAAATGGCAGGAGATGATTGAACGGGATGGATATGTCGTAGATTATGAAGTTTATTTTAAACGCAAGGATGGCAGGTCTATCCCGGTCTTGCATACAAGTCATGTGCGTTATGACAAGAAAGGGAATGTCATAGGGTATGAAGGGATCAACTTGGATCAATCCCAAAGAAAAAGGATGGAGAAAGAACTGAGAGAAGCCTATGATTTTTTAGATAAAATTATCAAGAGTTCACCCAATGCCATCATGGCAACAGATATGAAGGGGAATATTATCATCTGGAACAGTGCCGCTGAAGAGACCTTGGGATATAAAGCGGAAGAAGTCATTGACAAAATGAATATACGAGAAATTTATCCGGAGGGAATGGCCAATAAGGTCATGAAAATGATGCGGAGCCCTGAATATGGTGGGATTGGAAAATGTAAGTCTTATCCAATGGTTCATATAAGACGGGATGGCAAAACCATTGATGGTAACCTCTCTGCAAGAATCGTGTACGATGCTCAAGGAAAAGAGATCGCATCAGTGGGCATATTTGTCGACCTCAAAGAGAGACTTGATATGGAACGTAAGCTAAGAGAGATGCAGGAGAAATTGTTACAGTCAGAAAAGCTGGCTGCCATGGGGAGGTTGACCTCCCAGATTGCCCACGAATTAAACAATCCCCTGTATGGTATCATGAATACCCTTGAGCTTCTTAAAACAGAAATTTCTCCTCAGAGCAAAAGGAGAAAAATCCTTGATATGGCCCTCTCTGAAACTGTGCGCCTGACCGAATTGCTCCGTAAAATGCTCCGTTTTTCGAAGCCTGATGAGGAAGAAAAACAGGCTACAGATGTTAACATTATACTAGATGAGATCTTGCTTCTTGTCGGAAAGCAACTACAGGAAAACAGTATACGCATTTCTACCAATTTTGCTGATAATTTAGAAAAAGTCTATGCCTCCAGGAACCAACTGCGACAGGTTTTTCTCAACATGATTGCGAATGCGAGGGATGCAATGCCTGATGAAGGAACCGTAACTATAAAGACCTTCGCAAAAAGGGATAATGTATATATTGAAATAACTGATACTGGCATTGGAATAAAAGAGGAAAACATTAATAAAATATTTGATGACTTTTTTACCACTAAGAATAGTGTTAAAGATGTTGGTCTTGGCCTATCAGTGTGTTATGGGTTTATTAAAGAGCATGGTGGAGATATACGGGTATCAAGTGAATGGGGATCAGGTACAACATTTACTATCATTCTTCCTATATACAAAGAAGATTTTCAAAATAAAAAAAATCATCAATAAACCCTTAGGGTCTGGCAATCACATTGCCTACCCATTGAGTTCTGTTTCCTTCCTCAATTTTACAATCACCTCAATTCATATACAAATACTTTCTGTCCTTACATAAAACCCAACTTCTTAAAATAACAATAAATCCCGCCCAATAAGTGCATAAAATTTTATACCGCGATTCTATTATGGTTTTAAACGTGGTGTATCCAGATTGGGAGAGCCTACGTGATGTTACAGTTATTATAATTAATATTATTTTTACTATTAACTTATTTTTCTTGACATTGTATAAAAACTATAATTATTATAATAACTAAATATTAATAATGAGTGGAGGATCCTTCTATGGATGATATTCTTACGGTTTTTCAGGCGGGCAAATACTGTAGTGTCTCCCCTAAAACGATTATAAACTGGATAGAGGCTGGTCATATCAAGGCCTATAAGACAGTAGGAGGCCATCGGCGTATCAAGAAATCAGATTTGGAGAATTTTATGAGGAAGCAGGGCATACCCTTTCCAGAAGAAGAAGTCGTTGGTGAGAGAAAAAGAATTCTGATTGTGGATGATGATCAAATTATTGTGGAAACCATTGTTCAGGCATTGGAAGAAGAAGAA
>JAFDDS010000209.1 GCA_019310745.1 Deltaproteobacteria bacterium
GAGCTGCTATTATCCAATTTTGAAACGACATGGTAATGCGCCCTATTAGAAGAGCATAACAAAAAAAGACACCCATGCCCTTCCTTAAATTATTGAGCATATACTCCATGAGATTAAAAGAATGGTTTTATATTTGTCCGCTCCGCTTTAATATTTTTTAGCTTAACTGCATTGGGGTCACACTGAGAACGTTTTAAAGAGAATTAAGTGGAAGGAGATTTGCAGGATACGCTGAGAAAAATAACTAAGGCAGCCTTTTTAGGCTTTCTTGGTACCACCGCAATGATCCATATCACCCTACTTTTTATACCTGTCTTGAGAGATTTTGAAAATAGGTATCTTACTGAAAAACATTCTGAATTTGAAATCGCAACATTATTGATTGTTGGTTTTCTGACGTTAATTATGGAACCAGTAACCTATATAGTAAACCTGGCAGTATCTTTAGAAAAACATGGTCCAATAGCCTTTCTCTGGCTTGCACCTATAGGTATTACTCAGTTCTATGCATGTGTCAGATGGGTAATACGAAAAAAACCTTGATAAATGAATTGAGAGCTATGAAATATACATGTGTAGATTATCGGTCTGAGATGAAACTTCTGGGCCTAAAAAGAAGATTAGAAGAAGAAAATCTGAGTGAAGAGGAGAGGGCTCAGATAGTGCAGGAGATCAAGGAGTTGGAAAAGAAAATGGACATGAATTAGGATAATTTACCTCCTCAATTCATAACCCCTTACCCTAAAATTAAAGTCATAATTCTGCAGTGTATCCCACGTATTTTTTTCCCTTGGACATGATCTTGTATCATCAGGTCCTTTATAGGGATTACCTAAAAGATAGAACCAATTGAAAATAGCATCAACAGAATATTCTAAACTAATCCAGTAGCTTCCCGGAAGTAAAATGTTATCAGTGAACGAGAATGGTATCCATTGATAACCATTGAAAAAACCAATTCTTGAAATGTGAATCATATTGCTTTTGGCTATTCTCTTAACGGGCTTGTTGTGCTCATCTTTCATTACTGTCAGCCATAAGAATCCCTTTTGCCCACCAAACTTATGCAAGGCGAGGCTTATATCATAGAGTTTTAATGGGTAAGGGATTTCTATTTTTTGGCTATATTTGCGATGAGATGTAACATATTCAGCGGTTTCTGAGACAAAACTCCTACGTAAAGTCTTTGCGCCCTTTTCATCATGATAGCTTCTGGAAAAGATATCTATTAGGTGAGGAAAGGTAAGGTTACCAAAAACTCTTTTTGAATACACAGAAAATTGTTTTATTTCTTCTAATGTATAATGCGGCATTGTTGGTTTTTTAGGTCTTTCACGCAGAGAAGTTGGTTTTAACGCAGCTGTCCTAAAGGGTGAAGAAAATAAATTATTTCTAGGAGAAGGTTGTTCTCCAATTGTGGAAAAGGTTTCTTTATCTCTTTCGAATTTAATGGCAATATTTTCTTCCACAGATGGTTGCATGTTTCCACTTGAAGTCCATACAATTGCCCCATCTGTTGAAGCATCATAGGCATCAGGGCCCACCTCGATTGCAATATGTCGTGTCGAAACAAAATTAAGCGTTTGTTGGGGATCATACCCAACCCATCCAAAGTTTGGATAATATACTTCAAGCCATGCATGCCTGCCCTGACCAAGCTTAATATTCCAAGAGGAAGTACCTGTTCTTGCCTCCCATCCCTTTTTGGCTGTTATTCCTGTCACTATTCTGACAGGAATTCCACCGCTTCTCAATAGAGCAGCTGAAAGATGAGCATAATTCTGGCAATTTCCTATACCATTTTTAAGTGTATACAGGGCATCATACTTGGAAGGATTTACCCTGTAACTAATATGATCTACTACAAAATTAAGTACCAGGCTCACAGCCTGAACCTGGTATTTTACTTCTTTGAGTAATTTTTCAGCTAATAATTGGATTTTATTACTATTTGACTGAATTAAATCGCTTGGTTGCAGGTACATTTTGTTTTTTTCTGGGAGTGATGTAATAGGGTAGGGGAACTCACCCTGAAATTTTTTGAGGTATCTATCAAGTGTAATCCTGTATTTAGCAATGGCTGATAGATAAGAGGGGGGTTGAGACCACGACCTAACTATAATATTATTTCCCCATTGATCGGTTAATTCATGCGTATTTGTTGGTCGTACAGATGGAATGAACTGAGAATCGATAATTTTTTGCATTGAGGCCGGATTGCTTTTATGAGGGAATCGAACACTATTTATACTGAGCTTAGTTATCCCAGAAGGTATACTGATCTTATAGGCTACCGTAACATTAAGAGATGATGACATATTCTCAGCTATGAGATATGTCTTTGCCCATAACTGAGGAGCAACAAGCAACATACATACTGTAAACCCTATAGTCATAAGATATTTATAGTGACTAAAGTGCCTAAAGTGAGCCCGCCCTGGTGCGACGTGATTTGAATATATGCTTGCTTTCAATGTATTACTAATCCTGGTTTATCTTTGATGGGCCAAGTTTTGCCAGGTCTGGGCCAGGGCTAAAGTGCCTAAAGTTATCGTTGCTAAATTCACAATTTCTAAATTCCTCAATCCCTAACCATTTTCACCCATTCTTTTACCTTGCAAGACTTTTCTTTTGATCGTTCTATAATATCTTCAACATCTAACGTAAGGAGTCTTCTATCCTCCATAACGATATTTCCGTCTATAATCGAATGTATTACATCATGGCCACTAGCCGCATAGACAAGATGTGAATAAGGATTATACATTGGAACAAGATGGGGCTTATTTGTGTCAATTACTATCAGATCAGCCCTCTTTCCCACCTCTAATGATCCTGTAATTTTCTCAAGCCCAAGTACCTTTGCGCCCTCTATGGTTGCCATCTCCACAAGAGTTTGGGCATTCATTACAGTGGGGTCAAGGTTATTCACCTTATGCAGTTTGGCAGCCATATCCATCTCGCCAAAAAGATCAAGGTTATTATTTGA
>JAFDDS010000210.1 GCA_019310745.1 Deltaproteobacteria bacterium
CCATTATTTCCTCGTGAGTTTTTTTTCATTTCTGCATAGGTATCGTACTCAAAAGCAAGACAACACATCAATCTCCCGCATATACCAGAGATTTTATCTGGATTGAGAGAAAGATCTTGGTCTTTCGCCATCCTTATAGAAATAGGATCGAAGTTTGACAGAAACAATGAACAGCATAATTCGCGACCACAATGGCCAATTCCACCAAGCTTTCCTGCTAAATCTCTGGTGCCAATTTGTTTCATTTCCACATGAGTATTAAATTTTTGAACAAGCTCTTTTACCAATTCCCTGAAATCAACCCTAATAGTGGATATATAAAAAAAGGTAAATCTGCTCATGTCAAAGGAAAGCTCCACGGCTATCAAATTCATGGGCACTTTTTTCTTCTCTATCTGCTCTTTACAAAACCGCATGGCCTCTGCTTCAATTCTTTCATTTTTCTTCTTTTTTTCAATATCTTCTGCTGTAGCCAGGCGAAATACCTTTCTGATTGGCCTGTCTGGCATGGAGGCATCCCGAAGTCTCGGTTTACTGCATACGGTGCCCAGTTCAATACCTTCTATTGCTTCAACGATAACCTTATCCTCTTTATTGAGGACAAAATTACCAGTGTAAAACTCATAGATTCTTCCATCTTTCCTAAAGCTGATATCAACAATTTTTTTTGGACTATCTTTAGACATACGAACCCTTTACAGCTCTTTTTAGCCCCAGCAAAGATCTTTCAAGGAGAAAAAGGAGATTTCTATTCTCCATCAAATCATGTTCGGCTCTGGCAATAACTGCCAGCGACCTCATGAGTGCATCAACAGTATACAATGCAGATGCATTTTTAAGATGATTGCTGAGATCGGAATTTAAAGTATGGCCTATTTTACCCTCTAATTTGAAAAGGAGAATGTCTCTGAACCAGCTTTTCCATATTCCCAACATCAAGGCTATGGTATCATCCTTAACTTCTTTGTTGGTGGCTGAGCTTTTTCTAAAACCAGACAGCTCACGTGCCAGATCAATTAACATATCAGATGACTTGTTAATAACACTATTTAACATAGTTATCCAGCTTACCCTGTGAGTGAAAAAATTATCCCTTGATAGTTTTTTTGCCTTACCGAGACTCCCCTCTGAAAGCTTTGCTACAATTTGTGCCTTTTCTTTATCCATATTTTCTTCTTTTATCAACCAATTTACAACAGCTTCACCGAGACTCCCCTCTGAAAGCTTTGCTACAATTTGTGCCTTTTCTTTATCCATATTTTCTTCTTTTATCAACCAATTTACAACAGCTTCGGTAGGGAGAGGTTTAAAGGGAACCTTTTGACATCGAGAAATAATAGTTGGAAGAAGTTCTCCAGGGTCTCTCACATTCAAGATAAAAATGTTATGAGGAGGCGGCTCCTCAAGGGCCTTTAAAAATGCATTGGCTGCCTCATCAGTCATTTTTTCAGCGGGATCTACAATAATTATCCTGTACCGCTCAAGAGCCGGGGAGAAGGCAAGATGCCGATTAATCTCCCTGATTTGGTTAATCCCGATTCCTTTTTTGTCCTTATCAGGCTCTATAATGATGAGATCAGGATGGTTTCCATCTATTATCTTTTTACAGGAACTGCATCTCTTGCATCCATTCCCATCAACCGGATCCATACAATTGATTAATAAAGCAAAAGCCATAGCAGTGGTTGTTTTACCAATTCCTTGGATACCAGTGAATAGATACGCAGGGGCAATTGTATCGCCCGCTATAATCCTTTTTAAAAAGGTTATCGCCTTGTCTTGACCGATTATTTCCTTAAATGATTTAGGGCTCATACTAATGTTTGTTGTATTTGTCGTGTTCATTGAGTTTATAGGGTTTTAACATTCACCCTGTTAAATCCCTGTAAGGGGCCCCGCAAGCGGGGCATTTAACAGGGCAGGCAAACTCAAATAACTACTTTAGGTAGATAAGGAGAGATTATTTCCCTGATCTTTCTCGCTACGTGATCTTCAGGTAATGTGGAATCTATAATCTTAAACCTTTCTTTATGCTCGTGCGCTAAGGCAAGATATCCATACCGTATCTTTACATGGAAATCGAGTGATTTTCTTTCAAATCTATCTCTTTTTTTATCAGTTTTTTCCCTTTGTTCTGTTCTTTTCAAACCTACTTCTGCTGGGCAGTCCAATAGAAAGGTAATGTCTGGCTCACATCCTAAAGAAGCCTCATGGTTTAATTGTTCAATTAGTTTCTCATGCTGCCCCATGACAATCCCCTGATACACAGTAGTAGCATCATAATATCGATCACAGATAATCCACTTTCCAGCATCTAAGGCGGGTTTAATTACCTCCCTTACATGCTGAGCCCTGTCAGCTTGGATTAGAAAAAGCTCGGTTAAATACGCTATTTCCGTATTATCCACATTCAAGAGTATCTCCCGTATAGCTTGACCTATTTTTGTCCCCCCAGGCTCACTGGTAATCACTAAAGGGATTCCTTGTTCTTTGAGTGTTGCTCCGAACTTAGAGATCTGTATAGACTTCCCGCACCCATCTATTCCTTCAAAGGTGATAAACAATTAAGACTCCTTTTTAATATTATGCAGTATACATAATATCGATAAGGGAATCAAGGGAGATGCGTGTGTGATAAATCAAAATATTGCATCCTATATACACCTTTCATCTTGCATGTTTTTCAGATACAATTTACTATTCAACGATGCGAATCGATCCTGAGGAGTTGACCATTGTACGGACTGCAGACAAAAAATAATGGATCGCTCCTAATATAATTTCATGTAATAATTTCTATTTTCGAAAGACAATTCTGGCCAAATAGGGAATGATGCCTTTTCTTAAGTGACTGGCGGGAGGACGCTGTCTTTTCGTGAGACTCGGAACGAAAGAAAAGGTATCATTCCCTCTAAGGAGGCTAAACTTTTTCAAATACCTAAAATATTATAAGTTTATCAGGAAGGGAAAAAGGTCTTGAAATTTGATGAAATCGGAGAATTCGGTTTCATAGAAACCATTAAAGAAGAATGCACTGCGACTTTGAAAAATGTAATCAAGGGAATTGGTGACGACTGTGCTGTTTTTGGCCCTTCCTCTGGCCGGGTTTTGCTGGTTACTACAGATATGTTGGTTGAAGATATCCATTTTTTAAAGGCAAAGATAACCCCCTATCAATTAGGCTGGAAATCAATAGCCGTAAATCTGAGCGATATCGCTGCTATGGGTGGAAGGCCACTTGTTCTGCTTATCTCGCTGGCCATTCCTTCTGAAATGGATGTTGAACTAATTCAAGATCTCTACAAAGGCATGAAAGATATATGTGAGCATTACAAGGTTAACATAGTGGGGGGTGATACGGTTGCCTCCCCAGACAAGTTGGTTATAAATGTTTCTCTTATCGGCGATGCAAAAGAAAATGAGGTTCTCTATAGATCTGATGCCAGATCAGGAGATAGTATTTATCTTACAGGAAATGTCGGGGATTCATTTGCCGGGCTTAAAATCTTAAAAAAGGAAATACCTTCTCCCAAATCTATTGCAAGCCATTTTATCAAAATCCACAACGAACCAAAACCTTTGATTGAGACAGGAATGGCTATTGCGGCCTCAGGGCTTGCCAATGCCATGATCGATGTAAGTGATGGGCTTCTCTCAGATTTAGGGCATATCTGTAAGGAAAGTGGCGTCGGGGCAATGCTTTTTAGGAGCAAGGTCCCTCTCTCCTCCGAACTCAAACTGCTTGCCTCTCGCGAAAAATTTAATCCTCTTGAGCTCGCTCTTTCAGGTGGAGAAGATTATCACTTGTTGATAACAGTTCCCGAAGTAAACATAAAGGATTTCGAAATAGTATGTAAAGATAAAGGATTATTGCCTTTCTACCTGATAGGAAAAATAGTTGAGGGAAAAGGTATTAAAATGGTTAATGATGATGGCTCATTAGAGGAAATTGATATAAAGGGTTTCAACCATTTTTCACCCTCATTATTATAATCCTAACACATAAGGAGTGCTGCCATGACAAAGCCGGATATAGACCCGAGTTTGCCTCTCATCCAGGATGCCGATCTTAGGGGCAAGATTGTGTTGGTTCGAGTGGACCACAACGTGGTCAAGGATGGCCAAATCCGTGACCCCTA
>JAFDDS010000211.1 GCA_019310745.1 Deltaproteobacteria bacterium
TCTTTTTCATCAGGCCCAAAAGGACGCCACCCCATAGTGTTCATTAATTCAGGATCATCTGAACGACTCATATATCTAATGATATGGCTGTCTTCAATTGGAGAAAGATACACTCTGGAATCCATTTGTTTCGCTTCTTTTTCTGTTACCTGATTTCTGTTGAATTAATAAAGCTCACTATTTACTATCATGTGATTTTGTATCCGCTTCTAGTATCCTTTTTAAACTTTCTCCCTCTTCCTTCATATGCTTTCGAACACTTGAAAGACCACGCTCAAGCCTTTTCTTGAAAAAGGTTCTTGCAAGCCAACCAACACGAAGAGTACCTTGAGCAGTGAATATGCACCCCCCTTGTTTTGGTTCTACGGTAAACCTGTTCTTAGGAAAATACATCCTCAGAAACCGGGATGTAGGAGTATATTCAATGAGTCTATTCGGAATCAATTTTGTGATAACGAATTTCAGCTTATGTAGTTTGCCGTGAATATACTCTTCAGCATATCCTACAGATCCTTCCTCCCACGGATTTCCTTTTATCCATCGAAAGGCCACATGATCATCAGGGTGCCAGGCGCGATAGCTTTCGTCATCAACAAGATGAAAAAAAAAGTCAAATACCTTTTCAGGTGTGGTTTTGATTTCTATTGAATCTGTCAGAATTTGCTCTTTTAGTAACGCCATATCTCATTCCCCCATACTAAAATAGTCAGTTTATCAAACATATTATACGATATTATTGTACGGGAGTACAGAGGAGAAAATTGTGAAGCGTAAAGTGCCGATCAAAATAAGAGAATAACTGGTCGGCATGTCTTGACATCAAAATATTAGTACTTACACTTTTGAAGGCAGTGAAGAGGAAGGAAACCAGCCAGCCTGGCCACGTTACTACGTAAAAATTTTTCGGAAATACTCATCACCGACCATTTATCAATGATAACTGACTTACTGACAACTGGATAGTAAAATGACCTACATCGGCGAACTAGCTGCTTTAGCCACTTCCTTGTTTTTCTCCTTTGCCTCGACATTCTTCACCCTGGCAGGACGAAGAGTCGGTTCGATGGTAGTAAATCGGACTCGTCTGGCATTGGCCGTTGTCTTTCTCGGTATCACGCATTGGGTTACGATGGGTATCCCGCTTCCTTTACACGCTGAACCGGAACGCTGGTTGTGGTTGGGGCTCTCTGGGATTGCTGGACTGGTGCTGGGCGATATTTTTCTCTTCCAGGCCTTCGTTAACATCGGGCCACGCCTCTCGATGTTGATGATGAGCCTGGCCCCGGTGATCGCTACTATTCAGGCCTGGATTTTCCTCGGCGAGACAATGAGCGGCGGGCAGATGGCAGGCATTCTGATAACCCTGGTGGGCATCATCTGGGTGGTGATGGAGCGTAATGGCAATAACAATCAGAAAAACCGCGACTATGCCCGTGGTATTCTTTACGGCTTGGGTGGTGCGCTCGGGCAAGCCACCGGCCTGGTGCTGGCGAAAAATGGTCTCTTCGGTGCGTTTTCACCAATATCGGCAAATATAATCCGCATGATCACGGCAGCGGTGGTATTGTGGATGATGACCTTCATCCAGAGGCAGGCTGGCAAGACACTGAGAACCTTGGCAGAAGATCGTCGCGGGGTGGGCTTTACTATCGCCGGGGCTATTGCCGGGCCGTTTCTGGGGGTCTCTTTTTCTCTACTGGCGGTGCAGCGCACTGTGGTAGGTGTGGCCAGCACATTGATGGCTTTGCCGCCGCTCTTTTTGCTGCCAATCAGTTATGTAGTCTTCAAAGAGCGTTTTGGCTGGGGTGCTGTCGCTGGCACATTTCTCGCTATGTTTGGTGTGGCGATTCTATTTTTGGTGTAAAGATTTGGAATGGCGCCTCACATCGGGAGTTTGATTTCGTATGTAATTTTTCTGATTATCGATCCTCGAATGTATACTCACCTGTGTATGAGGCAAGAGCAGGCTTGACTCCTCTATTTTACTTTAACCCGGACATGAGCGTTTTCAAGATATCTTCCTTTCCTACGATCCCAACTAATTTCTTCTCATCAACAACAGGAAGGGTGTGGAATTTTTTGTCAACCATGATAGTGGCAACCTCCTCAATACTCATCTCAGGTGTGACAGTAAACGGATTTGGAGTCATAGCATAGACCACAGTAGTGGCTGAGATCTTCTGAGCCTCCTTTTCGATATGCTTCATAGAGGTCAAGGGAATGATCCCATCCAAAAGAGTAAAAACAGAAGGGATTGGAAATCTTTTTTGCTGAGTGATCAGGTCAC
Organism: Deltaproteobacteria bacterium; assembly: GCA_019310745.1. Next base: position 2,288 of record JAFDDS010000211.1, read on the forward strand.
TCTGACAAAGGATCCCCACCATTTTCCCTCCTTCATCCAGCACGGGAACGCCGTTGATACGTTTTTCTAAAAGGAGCTTTGCAGCATGAGCAATCTCCATCTCAGGCGAGACAGTTATCAGGTCTTTTGTCATAATATCTTTTACCTTGAGCATTAAATCACCTCACTTTCATTCAGGGAGAAGATCGGACTTTAACTACCGGTGATGATCCGTCTGTAAGTTAGATTTATATAATCTAACATAAGATAACTTTCGTAGAAACCAAAATCTCGAGAAAAACAGAAAGTGAAAACCAGTGGCATATTATCATGTTTTATTATACTGCATCAACTGAGTAGAAGCATTTTTTCTGAATGCTATCGAATAAATTTCTTGACTTGGAAATCGTTTTGGAACCAGCATCCCACTTTACAGGGCCAAACCGTACCGAATTTTCTATTGACTGGAAATGGCCTTTGTCCTACACTTCCCCTGCATAAAAAAGATTTATGTAATGTGATTTGTCGATAAATTTTTAAAGGAGGGTGTGCTGATGTATACAACAGATACCATAAAAACCTCGGGAGAAGACCTCAAGATTACCTTTCTCGGTCATGGTACCCTGATGCTTGCCTTTGGCAGTATGGTGCTCCATGTTGACCCGGTAAGTGATATGGCGGATTACAGCA
>JAFDDS010000212.1 GCA_019310745.1 Deltaproteobacteria bacterium
AATCGGATCAGAGTGGCAGCTGGACAGCAATGCTATTGACAGAAGAATAAAAATTGCCGTTTTCCGGTTGTGATTCCTACCCGAAGTTCACAATAAAGTAAAGAATCAACGCCCAGAGGACATGGTTTTCTAAGATGAAGTAAACATTTCTTCAATGGTGTAATGGAGTAAAGGAGGTTAGCCAGGGAAGTTTCTAAAGTTTTTTAAAGGCATTGAACGCAAAGTCAATCGTTTTTTTCATGATTTCCTCATTATGTGCCAATGAGACAAACATGGACTCAAAAGGTGATGGGGCTAAATAGATTCTCTGGGCCAACATCTCTTTATAAAACGGTATGTATTTTGAGGCTTCAGTTGCCTTCACTGAGGTAAAATCAACGACTGGGGATGTAGTAAAAAAGAGAGAGCCCATTGAACCTGACCTGTTGATAACTATATTTACTCCTGCCTTTTGAGCCGCATCTTTAAGGCCAGAGAAGAGAAATCTCGATTTTTCCTCTAATTTAGCATAAATTTGTTTATTTTTTAAAAGCATTAGTGTTGCCATGCCTGCAGCCATCGCCAATGGATTACCTGACAGTGTTCCAGCTTGATAGATATTGCCATCAGGGGCAATGTGGGACATGATATCCTTTCTTCCTCCATAGGCCCCTACTGGAAGACCGCCACCAATTATCTTACCTAAACACGTGAGATCGGGCATAATATTATACAGTTCTTGGGCTCCTCCAGGGCTTACCCTGAATCCTGTTATAACTTCATCGAATATAAGGAGAATGCCATGCTCTCTTGTGATCTCTCTTAGTCCTTCTAAAAATCCTTCCTCCGGTAATACCACCCCCATATTCCCGGCAATAGGCTCTATAATAACAGCAGCTATCTGGGTACCAAATTTTTCAACTGCCTCCTCTACAGCCTTGAAATTATTAAATGGGAGCGAAACAGTTAGTCTTGCTAAGTCAGCCGGGACTCCAGGACTGCCAGGTATACCAAAGGTAGCCACTCCTGAACCGGCACTAATCAAGCTGCTATCATTATGGCCATGATAGCAGCCATCAAACTTGATAATCATATCCCTGTGAGTAAATCCACGGGCCAAGCGAATAGCACTCATCGTAGCTTCTGTACCAGAGTTCACCATTCTCACCATTTCAACTGAAGGCACAGTTTCAACGATCATTGTTGCAAGATTAAGCTCAAGCTCAGTGGGAGCACCATAACTGGTCCCATTCTCTAATGCATCACTGATTGCCTGAATTACCTCTGGCTGCCTATGCCCTAATATCATTGGCCCCCAGGAACAGACATAATCAATATATCTTTTACCTTCCATATCCCATAGATAACAGCCGTCTGCCCTCTTGATAAAAGGAGGATCAACGCCCACAGCCCGACCAGCCCGCACTGGACTATTCACACCACCAGGGATAATCTCCCGGGCCTTTAGAAAAAGTTCCTTGGATTTTTTTCCCATAAATTGATAGTCGGATAGGTTTCTTGTACTTGTTATGTTAAAACCTTATGAACTCAATAAACTTCAAAAATATTGTGGACTCGTTTTTTTATATTCCTTCATGGTTAAAAGGAAAACATAATCTTTTATTCCTGTCTTTTCGGCGATTCTTTTGCAAATGCTTTGGCAATCTTTTTTGCTTTTACCATGGATCATAGTAAAGATATTATATCTCCATTTCTCTTCAATTTTTCGCTGATAGCAATGGCTCACCTCCTTAAAGGTTGCCATTAAAAATCCTGTTTCTTCTATTTTATCGTCAGGTACATACCAGGCAACCATGGCATTTGCTTTAAATCCAACCCGTTGATGATAAAGGGTCGCCCCCAATCGTCTGAGAATGTCCTGCTCTTTTAATACTTTGATTCTATCAAGTAATTCTTCTTCGTGTATCCCAATCTTTTCTGCTAACACAGCAAAAGGTCTCGCTGTTAAAGGAAGATCTCCCTGAAGATAATGAATAATTTTTTTGTCAAGATCATCAAGCATGTAAATCCTATGAGCTCTCGCTTCCCTCGCAAGGCTCAGCGCAGGGGCAATAAACCCAAGAAACCCGACAAACTCTAATATGTCAAGTGAAAAAAACAGTAATTAAGCTTGAAAAGTTATTTAAAGTTATATATCGTGCTAATCTAAATGAAAATTATCTCATATTTACAAAAAAGGGAACTCCATGTACCGCTCCCAAGATACTAAGATAAGGCTTGAGGCCTTGAATAAAATCGGGATCGCTTTATCAAGTGAAACACATTTAGGTCGTTTGTTGGAGTTGATTGTAAAGGAGGCTCGGTATTTCACCAACGCAGATGCAGGCAGCCTCTATCTTGTTGATCATGATAAAAATTGTCTGAATTTTGAGGTTGCTCAGAACGATACCCTGATAAAAAGAGCTCATCTGAAATCAGAGACATTTAAACCATATTCCCTTACTCTCAACAAAAATAGCATAGCCGGATATGTAGCCATAACTGGTGAAACCCTTAATATCGCTGATGTGTATAATCTATCTCCAGAGGCTGGTTTTGAGTTTAACAGAGACTTTGATAAGAGAAATAAATACAGAACCAAATCAATGCTTTTAGTGGCGATGAAAGACACGGAGGGTAAAATAATCGGTGTTCTTCAACTTATAAACTCTGCCAATATCCAAGGAAAAGTTGTTTCTTTTAACACCAAAATAGAAACCCTTGTTTCATCCTTAGCTTCACAGGCAGCCGTGGCAATAAAAAATGCGCAGCTTTTAAAAGAGATAAAGGATGTTTTTGAGGCCCTTATTCGGTACTCAGTATCAGCTATAGATGCCAGAAGTCCTTTCACAGCCGGACATTCCAGGCGAGTAGCAGAGTATTCTATGGCCTTAGCCAAGGCTATAAATGACACACATGAGGGATCTTATGCCAATATCTCCTTTAGCCCTGCTCAACTTGAAGAACTCGTCAGGGAATGGGTGCTTGATAAAAGGACCCACTTGTCAGACACCGAAATGGATGTCCTCATCAATCGTTTTGAAAATATAAAAGCTTCAGTAATTGCTGAAACTCAAGAAATAAAATTAGAATTATTTCATAGCAACAGAGAAAGCGAAACAGAGGTACAACAACTTGAGAGTGAATTAAAGGCTCGAATACACCAGATTGATGAGAAATTAGCCTTTATAAAGACAATTAATACACACAATTTTTTAGAAGATTTGGACATTAACCATTTAGAGGAAATCTATGAAAAAAAGTATGTAGATCTTGAAGGGGAAAAAAGAAACTATCTCACTGATTTTGAATTCGAAAATCTTTCTGTAAAAAAAGGTAATCTGACGAAAAACGAGATAGAGGAAATACAATCACATGTGACCCACACCGAAAAAATCGTCAATAATATACCATTTACTGGGCACTTAAAAAGGGTACCTGTTTTTGCTGCTGGACATCATGAAATGCTTGATGGCTCAGGATATACAAAACATATTAAAGCCGAGGATATTCCTATTCAGACAAGGATAATCACTGTATCTGACATTTATGAAGCATTAATAGCCAAGGATAGACCATACAAAAAAAGTTTGGACCCTATAAAATCTTTAGCTATCCTAAAGGAAGAAGCTCTGAATGGCAGACTTGACAAGGAACTGGTCAGGATTTTCATTGAAAAAAAGGTTTTCACTACTCAAAAGGGCAACTAAGTGCTTCGATTCGCAAATACTATAATGTATTTGAATGAGTATAATCTTTGCGATTACTCACTCAGCACTTAGTCCCGAGTAAGTAAATACGTCATCGAATTTATAAATCGAGGGGCTAAGGGACACCCACTGTGGATATAAAGCGGGATTATTACGAGGATATTCAGCTCCTCGATAGCAAGATGCTGTGGTTCTGGTTTTTAATGCTCATAGGTGCCTTAATTACCTTTC
>JAFDDS010000213.1 GCA_019310745.1 Deltaproteobacteria bacterium
GACTGGCCTGGTAATGTAAGGGAACTCAGTAATGCTTTGGAGCGCGCCGTGGTGATGGGTAACGGTCAGGAAATTTTGCCTGAGGACTTGCCCATTTGGGGTCCAAAAGCAAGCCATCCGGGCATGCAGGTAGGATTGACTCTCAAAGAGGCTATGGAAGACTTTAAAAAAGAATTCATTTCCTTAAATCTGAAACACGCTGGAGGCAATAGAAGCAAGGCATCAAAAGTGATGGATGTTCAAAGGACTTACCTATCCAGGCTGATATCCAAGTATCAGCTCTAAAAAGTCTGCTCAACAAGCTTCCCACTATTCTAGGATTACACGCAATTGGTTGGTAATTTTATTTTAGATAACTTTATCCTCCCTAACGACCTCTAAATCCTCACACTGACATTGATAGGATGATCATGTCATTGTGAATCCTTATTTCAAAAGAACGCATTTCGCAAAACAACCTCAATAAACGTGCAGCATTCTGCAATGTAAAGAATCCTTTCGGTTTCATAATAGTCTTGAGATCCAAAAAACAGGGTTTTAGAGAAATTTGCGTAATAGCGAGGCATAAAGTGTCATCTTTTGTATACACTAATTGTCATATCTTTCTTGCTTGGTTATAAGAATATATCAATAATATCAATAAGTTATTTAGTAATAGTATAAAGGCACACTCCTTGCTTTAGCTTATCAATAGGATAGTAATTGTGTGTATGATTCTTGTAAATCGAGGACCGACAGAAGAATAGATTCAGATAAGACATCAGTCTAAGTCTCTAGTGAGTAATCTGGGCCCATGAACACAGAGCCTTAAGAATGTCAGGTTTGGAAATTTGGTGTAATCTTTCCACACTTTTATGGGGCGCTGCATCTTTCCCAAGCCGAATAGAGAAACGAAAAATGACTACAAATAGACAGACAAAAATAATTTCAAAAGAAAGGGATATCATAACCTTTACCTTAGACGAAGGATGGAGTTTCCCGCCTTGCTTATTCCATCATGAGGAGATGCTTCAGGCACTTGAAATTGCTCAACAGGTTGATAAAGAGACTCTGATCAATATGCTTAATCACATCCATTTTATGGAAGAATCTATCTTGCTCCAGCTCCGTCATCCGAAATACGGGGGCAGTATTCTAATGCGGGCATATCCAGAGCCCTGTCTCTGCGGGCATATCCAGAGCCCTGTCTCCGTGGAAAACTCGCATGCCGTTTGTCGAACAATAACCTCTCAGGCCTTGATCTGAATAGCTATCACCTTGTGCATCTTGTCATTGATGATGGTCGATCTATGATACTCGTTCCAGCTGAATTTCAGGAAATACATAAAAACCGCGTTATGATTCAATTACCGCAAATAAGCTACGCTGTGGGCCAGCGACAGACGAGGCGGTATGCCTGTCACGATGTTGATGCCGAGATAATGCAGAGTGGTTTTGTAGCACAAGGAAAATTATTAGATTTTAGCCCGCGTGCTTTTCGTATTACAGTAAGGCCAGTGTCCTTTTGCACCTTTCACTGGTTTGATCCAGATGCATTCGTCATTGTTCATCTACGACGTAATAAACATATTCTCTTTTCTGGCCTCTGCTCTGGCCTCTGCAAATGTATTCGCCAACAAGATGGTTTCCTTAATAGGGAGATTGTGCTGACTCACGCGGATACAAAGATCAATCAGTTCAAAAAAAGGCAAATCCGCAATCCTCGTCAGCGCTTGGTACCACCACCAACAATAAGTTTCGATCATCCCTTTTTAAATAAGCATGTGCAATTTGAGGTTACGGGTATTTCCACCTCAGGATTCTCTGTCTATGAAAGTGCAGATGATGGGATTCTTATGCGGGGCATGGTCATTCCAGAACTGATGATAAATTTTGCCGGTGCAACAAGTATCCCCTGTGTTGCACAGGTCATCTACCGCTTAGAGGAGAAGGGCGGGAGTATCCGCTGTGGCCTTGCAATTCTGGACATGGATATTACAAGTTATAGTCGTTTGGCTCATATATTGACTAATGCCCTGGACCCCCACGCCTATGATTCAAGTGAGGTCGATATGGACGCTCTTTGGGAGTTCTTTTTTAATACAGGCTTTATCTACCCTATGAAGTATCGTCTTATACAGTCTCATAGGGAAGGTTTCAAAGAGATGTATAGGAAGCTTTACAAGGAGAATCCGGAGATTTCGAGGCATTTCACCTACCAGAAGAATGGCCGGATATATGGCCACATCTCAATGATTAGGGCATACGAGAGGACCTGGATGATTCATCACCATGCCGCAAGGATTATGGACAGCAAACGACCCGGTTTTATGGTATTAAAGCAAATTATGTATTACATGAATGATATGTATCGCCTTCCTTCCGCACACATGGACTATGTGATGTGTTATTTTCGCCCAGAGAATAGGTTTCCTGATTTTGTATTCGGTGGTTTTGCAAGGACACTGAAAAATCCTCAAGGTTGCTCCATGGATCTTTTTTCCTATCTAACCTATACTCGCCTGTCTTTGGGCGCCAAACTTCCAAATGGGTGGTCGATGAATGAATGCTCAGAAATTGATCTGTGGGAACTGAATAGGTTTTATGAGTACCACTCTGGAGGACTACTCCTAAGTGCATTAGATTTGGATAAAAAAGATACTGACAATAAATCTCTGGAAGAACTCTATAGCCAGCTTGGTTTTGTGCGAAAAAGGAGGGTGTTTGCACTAAAACATAAGGCGGAACTCAATGCAGTCCTGATTGTTAATCAATCAGACCTCGGGTTTAATCTCTCTGAACTTCTCAATGGTATCAAGATTCTGGTGACCAATCCTGAAGCTCTACCTTGGAATATACTTGCCATTGCCATTTCACAATTGACCGGTATATATCATACAGATAGGGTTCCTCTTTTGTTTTATCCGTTCGACTATATTAAATCAAACGGTATTCCCTATGAGAAGCAATATCAGGCTTGGGTTCTGAACGTTCAGTACGGGAACGAATACATCGAGTATATGCAGAAAAAATTCAGGATAAATTATAAATAGAGACTTTTTCAAGAGGTCTTGAATAAAATGAAAGGTTTTGAGATCGTGAGGTGCTTTTAAGGTGGTACCATGAAAGTGTATAAAATAGTATACAGTTACATATAAAAAAGTTAACAAAATATCAGACTTTATACACGGCCTCGGAACTCTTTCAAGATTTTATGTTGATGGCTTGGCAACTCACAGCCTTTTTATACAGATATCAGCAGCGTTACCCTGCTGTAAGGGACGTTATCATACAATCATATTTTGGCATTAATCTTGAGTTTCTTTTTGAATACGCCGATTATTTAATACATTGAAGGCACGAAAGAGTGTGTCATGATGAACAAACCAGAAGAAATAGGATATCAACCTTTAAAACAAGTAGATCAATATTATAGTGTTGAATTTTCACTGAGTGGATGTGCTTACGTATATCAATTCAAAATCCGCAAAGTATCATTGAAAGAGATATGCGTATTGGTGAGAGAAGATTCTGATTTATTGAATTACCTAAAAGTTGGTGACATACTAAATCTGAAATACTACACGACTAATTCATTCCGGCCTGTTGAATATTTAAAAACAGAGATCAGGCATATTAGTAAAAATGATAAAGAAAGATTGAGAGGCCTATGTGAGGTTGGGTTATTGATTTTAGAAAGAAAATCTTATAACTAAAAAAACCCATTAATCATAAAGTGTAGTGACGTGCATTTTTTCTGTCAGCAAAAGGAAGACTCTAATCCTCGCATTCTCGACTATCAGGATTAATGATTTTAGTAATCTCTGGCTGATAGTATGGTCTTTTGCTTAATGTATTATTGAGGAACCTCACGGAAATCATTGAAAGGCCTAATCCGAGTAGGCTTCCAATAAGGGTAGATACATTTAAATTGAAGCTATATAACGTGGCGATAAAATATCCAAGGCTTGCCCCTCCTACAAAGCCTATTGCAGGGACCATATAGACAATTAATGAGGCCTTTGTGACCGCACCATCAGGTATGCCTATTTTTACCATATCTCCAGTCTTAGCACCAACAGGATTTATTGTTTCGGAAAGCACTTCTTTCCCACCACCAAGCATATGACAGAAATTTTTTGACACACATGAAGCACACATTTCTTGCCTGTCCGTTATAACCAATGCCTTCTCACCCCGTACCTCTTTCACTATCCCTTCTGATTCGTTCATGTAGACTTTAGGTCTTGTTATTAGTTTTTTGACATATGTTTGATCCATATTATCAGACCTCCTTTAGGTTTCAGCAATTGCATCGATTTCAACCTTAGCCCCTTTAGGAAGTTTTGAAACCTCTATAGTTGATCGAGCTGGCTTGTTTAAAAAATATTTTTCATACACTTTATTCATTTCTGTAAAATTATCTATGTTCAATAGGTATACAGTAACCTTAATTTTAGATTTTCTATAACTCTTGTTGTTTCTTCAATAATTGTTCCTGGTTTAAATTCATTCGTTTTTGGATCAATAGCAATTTGCCCGGAGCAAAAAACAAAACCCCCTGCCTTGATTGCATGTGAGTAAGGTCCAATTGCCTTTGGAGCTTTTTTGGTAGATATTTTTTCCATACATTTACCCTCTTTTTGAAGATATATGAGCCTTTATCAAGCTCGTAGTGTTTTATCTTTGGTTATGGTTGAATATCGATGCTCAATTAGACACCTTACATTCTAAATATATTGTCATGCTAAAAAATTTGATACTATAGGATAGCAAAAGGTAAATGAAAAGCAAACCCGAATTATTACTGAAAGGAATCTGAGTATGAGGGGTGAGGCCAGGAAATAATTCCTTTCATAATAATGGAAATTAGATTAAAATAACAAGAATTAGTCATTTAATTTGAGAAAATGTTGTTTATTGTAGAAAGAGGTTTTAAATGGAAAAGAAGGGAAAGGTGAAAACCACAATAGCTATACTTACTGGTGGCGGGGATGTACCAGGTCTTAATCCATGCATTAAGACTCTCGTTTACAGGGCAGCCAGTGAAGGAATAAAGGTTATGGGAATACGCAGAGGATGGGCCGGGATTTTAGAGTATAACCCGGATGATCTCTCTACCAATGCCAGGGGCATTCAGGAATTGATCCCATCAGAGGTCAGAACCATTGACCGTTCAGGGGGCACCTATCTGCACACATCTCGAACCAATCCAAGCGCTGCAAGGGAAAAGGAAGTTCCCGATTTTCTTAAGAAACAGTTTGACGGAAAGGAGGGTATGAAGGATTTCACCTCCCATGTCTTAAAAAACCTGGAATATTTAAAAGTAGATGCCATTATTCCCATAGGAGGCGATGATACCCTTAGTTTTGCTGAAAGATTACACCGGGAAGGATTCCCTGTAATTGCTATACCTAAAACAATGGATAATGACGTTTTTGGAACTGATTATTGTATTGGTTTTTCCACGGCTGTTACCAGAAGTGTCAATTTTATACATGCATTAAGAACCTCGACTGGCTCCCATGAACGTATAGCAGTCATTGAACTATTTGGTAGGTATTGTGGTGAAACATCTTTGGTGGCAGCATACTTGGCAGGGGTAGACCGTGCTATTATTCCAGAGGTCCCATTTGACCCGAAAAGACTCGCAGAATTCATCATGAAAGATAAAAAAGCCAATCCCCAAAATTATGCCATGATTACTATTTCAGAAGGGGCCAAGTTGATAGGAGGCGAGATGTTTTTATCTGGGGAATCGGATGCCTATGGGCATAGAAGACTGGGAGGAATCGGAGAGGAAACCGGAGCCATTCTCAAGGAACTCACCGGAGAGGATGTTTTGAATCAACGGCTGTCCTATCTGATGAGAAGCGGAACACCTGATTCTCTGGATCAAATGGCGGCTGTTAATTATGCGAATACGGCTATTGATCTTTTTCTGAAAGGTGTTTTTGGACGCCTTGTAGCTCTAAGTCGTGGAATCTATACAGATATCCCCCTTAGTACTATTACTACTGGCCAAAAAAGGGTAGATCTGCGAGAACTCTATGATATAGAAGAATATCGGCCCAAGATCCGCCATGTTAGTGGTAAGCCAATGTTTTTGTATTAGTAATAAGTAGATAAAGGTTGCTCCAATTTTAAGACACCTTATCACCAGGAAGGGGGTTACCGTCAAAGGTGGCGAGGCAAAGGTGTTCGGAGTCACCACCTGAAAGGAGCATTCCTTCAGAAAGCCCGAACTTCATCTGACGCGGCCTCAGATTTGCGACAATGATGAC
>JAFDDS010000214.1 GCA_019310745.1 Deltaproteobacteria bacterium
ATGGTTGTTGTAACCCCAGAACCCACATCTATCACAGATGCCTATGCCCTTATAAAGGTAATGTTTTACCAGCATGGGATAAAAAACTTCTTTCTTTTATTAAATATGGTCAAAGATGAAAAAGAGGCAAAATCTGTTTACCAGAACCTTAGCAGGGTTGTATCCAGATTTTTGAGGGACATATCTCTCGACTACGTAGGGTTTATCCCGTGGGACAGCCTTTTACAGGAGTCGGTAACTAAAAGAGAACCAGTCATATGTTGTTATCCTGAATCATCTTCAAGTAATAGCTTTACGAAGTTGGCTAACCATCTTTTAAGACAGACAGATAGAAGACCAATTGATGGAAATATTAAATTTTTCTGGAAAAGACTTATGACTGGACCAGTGGATTAAGTGACCGTGAAACCTACCTACCGGCAGGCAGGCATTGAACCTGTGAACGAGTACAAAGATGATGAAGGCAGGGATTAATAGATATCAGCGGGTTTTCGATATAGACCAGAGAAAAGTTGATGAAAAACTCAGGCAAGAACTTGTTATCAAATATGCCCCTCTTGTGAAATTCATTGCGGAAAGGATGGCAATCAGGCTGCCGCCCAATATATTAAAGGAAGAGCTCGTAAGCGCAGGGATAGTAGGCTTAATTGATGCCCTTGATAAATTCAATTCAGAAATGGGAATTAAATTTCAGACATATGCAGAGCACCGGATAAAGGGAGCTATATTAGATGAATTGAGAAAAAGGGACTGGATTCCCAGGTCTGTCAGGAAAGATATTCACCGGATTGAAGATGCTATTACAGCAGTTAAGTATAGACTCGGCAGGGAGCCAGAGGATTATGAGATTGCCCAAGAGATGGGTATTGATATTGACTCATACTATAAGATGTCCAGTAAAGCTCAGGGTATTACCCTTGTTAGCCTTGATAAGGTCATGCCAGATGGCTCTACTCCAAAATTTACGAAGCAGGCCTCAAATATACCTTCGCCTTTTGATGAATTAAAAACAAAAGAGGTAAAAAAGATTATTTCCGAGGCCCTTGTCAGTCTTTCGAAAAAAGAACAATTGGTTATATCACTCTATTACTATGATGAATTGACATTAAAGGAAATAGCCAAGGTATTGGGTTTAACAGAATCCAGGATATCGCAAATCCATTCAAAGGCAATACAAAGATTAAGGATAAGACTTAGATCATATCATGAAGGTTGATAAGATAAGTGCCTAAAGTGCCTAAAATGAGCTAAAGTGTCTAAAATGTACAACACAATAAATTCTTTCACATCTGCAGAGAATAGATAAATGCAAAAAAATGATGACCAATTTTCCGGTGATGAATTAGATGAATCATCTAAGTCAATAGATGAAGAGAATGAATCAATTCCTGAAGAGGAAAATTCTAAAGGCACTTGGGCGAAACATAGAGGAAAAAAAAGGGTATCGTTATGTATCGCACTTGGGCTATGTTTTTTAATAGGAATAGGGTATTTTTATCTAAAAGGAAAAGCATTTGATATACTACAGGAAGAAGAAACTACGCAGTTGCATAGATTGAAAATTCCAAAAGATCAATTACTACTATTTCACTCATTTGTTATTCCCCTTAAAGAAAAAAAAGGATTTACCTATATCTCTTTAAGTATTTCATTTAACGTGCCGAATAAAGAATTAGGGCGAGAAATAATAGCGAAAAAAGAACAGCTTAGGGGCATCATGTACGATATATTAAGAGAGGAGATAAACAAGACAGAGGAAATTCCTCCATTAGAGAAAATAAAGGGTTTTCTTACCAGGAGAGTAAATATGGCCCTATCTGGCGGGAAGGTTAATGAGATATATATAACCAAATTTTTAGCTGTTTAATATTTTTAGTGTCAGTAGTCTGTTGTCAGTGGTCCGTTGTATTTGTATTTCTAATCTGTTGTTATTTACTTACTTTCAAAGGACAGCAGACAAACAACAATGGGCATTTTGGAGAAAGAAATGACAGGCACAACAGATATGAATATTGTCCTCGGTCAAGGGAATGCCATTAAAGAGGTGCATAATATCAGAAAACAGAGCCTGGAATTGAATCAGCAGTTTATTGCACAGAAAACAGAGGATGAAAAAAAAGAGGATAAATCAAAGGTTAAGGAGTTTGACACTGGGAACAGGATAGAGGTTAAAACTGATGAAGAGAAAAAGGGTAGCTCAGAGGATAATAAAAAAGATTCAAAAAAGGAAAAAAATAAGGAAGAATCCAACTTATCAGAAGGAAACCTTATAGATATCACGGTTTAATTAGTGCCTAAAGCCCGCCCTGGCGCTATGTGCTCTAATCAACCTATGAAGTCTTTAAGCCAGCATTTATTCGAATCAGTCTATTAAGCCTATAGGCCAGGACTGGGCCAGGGTTATACCTGCTTAAAATGAGCTAAAGTTAATTTAAGAATTTAGGAATTGAGTGATTGAAAAGCTGAGAGCTAAAAGCACAACCTTTGAGCTTTGAGCTTCGGGATTTAAGCCAATTTAGGCACTTTAGTTCACTTTAGGCACTTTAGTTCACTTTAGTTCACTTTAGGCACTTTAGGCACTTAAAAATGTCATTTATTGAGTTAAAATTCTTAATTCTCGCTCAAATAGGAATTGATATTATTATTGTTGTCGTCTTTATTTTTTTAATCAGGAGATTGAAGTCTTCTCATAAAAATAAATCATTCGATAAAGTAGTAAAAATATTTGAACCGTTACTTACTAATACAGATAAAATAGCAGGACAATTTAAGGAGCAGTTGGAAGAAAAACACATTCTTATAAGAAGGCTTAATGAACAGTTGGACAAGAGGATAATCAGCTTAAATGTGCTGTTAAATAGGGCTGATGTATTGCTCTCTCAACGTAGACGGAAAGCTGATGTTAATAACAAACCAGTTTCTCTCGATAGCCAACAAACAGAGATT
>JAFDDS010000215.1 GCA_019310745.1 Deltaproteobacteria bacterium
TGAAAGTGATTTTCTGTCCCATAATGTTGCGGTAAACGTATCGGATAAGCGCGAGGATAGGATATTTGTTGAACACCGGTACACAAGAAATTCAAGTAGATCTATTTATACAGACTTGCTTTTGAAAATATCAGATAGTCTTTCTGCTTATTCAAATTATGAGCGCAATCTCTATGACAGGAAAAGAATCAAATCCAGTCTTGGCTTTTTATATAAAGCTCAGTGCTGGTCAATAGATGTAAGCTACACACATGAGGGAGATGACCGTAGATACTCATTTATGATAAACCTTTTCGGCCTCGGGGGATTAGGTAGCGACATTGAGGGATACCATGTGGAACATCCTTTTGAAAGTAAGGAGTAGTGGTCTATGCATACGATGAGAAACCGAAAAAAGTTGCATAAAAGTTTCACTACACGTTTAGCCGTGCCGTTTTCAATTATGATTATTATTGTCTTGTTTTCTTCTAGTTGTGGTAAAAAGGCACCACCTGTGCCACCCCGTCAAAAAAAACCTCCCGCAGTCAATGACTTGGGTGCAAGCATAGATGGGGGTGCACTCAAACTGACCTGGGCTATTCCTAAGGAAAAAGGCAAGATTATATCTGACTTGTCTGGTTTTATTGTTTATAGATCAAAAATGCTACTATCAGATTTTGATTGCAAGAATTGCCCAGTGCTGTTTAAGCGTGTTGCTGATATTCCCTATGAAGTGAGTGCTTCTGGATATATGAAAAAAAGCAATATTACCTACACTGCAACTCTAGAAAAGGGCTATAGATATATCTATAAGGTAATTGTTTATAGAAAAGGGGTCACAAGCCGCGACTCAAATTATGTTGATCTTATCTATTAATCAGGGTAATATTTGTACGTTATTTAATGGTAACGTTCACGCCTCACCGTTATCCGTTGTCCGAAAGGGGAGATATTCCTCTGGAGCAACCTATTGTTTGACCTGTTGATGGATATGTATATTTAAGCAATTCATTGCCATTATTGCCTTATCGATGAACGGTGAACTGCCAACGTTGAACGGATTTAATGTATACGGGAAAATGTTGTTTTTAAAAAGACGTAACATCTGGATAATCCTTTTTCTTCCGATATTTTTTTCGGCGTGTGGATACAGGTTCACAGGTGGTGGAAGTTTTCCGGCCGGTATAAAGAGTATCTGTGTGGTGACTCTTGAAAACCGTACCTCTGAAACCGGAGCTGAGAATATATTTACAAATGACCTCATTTATGAAGTTACAAGGGACAACAAAGTCGTTTTGACAAGCAAAGACAAGGCTGAGGCTCTCCTATCCGGCATAATTCAATCCATGAGCATTGAGACAATCTCCCGAAAAGGGGCCCACTCCTCCCTTTCCCTCGAAAGACGAGTTACAATTACAATTGATGTAAAATTAACAGACCCAAATGGCAAGGTAATTTGGTATGCAAGCGATGTTTCTGCAAACGAAGCCTATGATGTGATGTCAGACAAGCTGGCAACTGAACAAAAAAGGAAGGGTGCCATTTCAGCTCTTTCAAAAAGGCTTGCGGAAAAGCTTTATGCTCGCATAACAGATGATTTTTAAGCGATTTTTTAGAAACTTCTTGAAAGCCTGGCTTAGCAATGCAATCAGCAACCCCACTTCTTGGTTTTAGAAATTCAAATATCCTCACGCGGGTAGTGTAGGGGGTCAAGGTATGATTTTGCCTCACCAACGGTAAAAAGAGACCCAGTAATCACTATCAAATCCTTTGTATCAGCCAAATCCCTGGCCCTCTCAATAGCTGTTGATAAAGGAACGTGGACCTCTCCGTCTTTTCCAAATTTCTTGGCCACATCCATTAAATATTGTGGGTTGGCTGCCCTGTAATAGGTCGGCTTGGTATAGATGGCTTTGTGTGCCAGAGGTAAAATCTTTTTAAGAATATTTGAGATATCCTTATCTTCCATAATACCCAAAACCAGGATCAGTTTTTCAAAATGAAAATCATTACCGATTGCCTGCGCGAGTGATCGCATGGCTGATGGATTATGTGCACCATCAAGAATAATGGTGGGGTGTGAAGAAACCTCCTCTACCCTGCCAGGCCACAGAGGATTTGCAAGGCCTCTTTGAAGAGCCTCTTCTGAAACAGTAATGCCTTTTTTCTTGAGTATCTCCAAAGCCAACAAGGCTAAGGCGGCATTTCTATCCTGAAATCTGCCCTTAAGGCCAAGCTCGAGATTCCTGAATCTATTGTGTAAGCCATAATACCCTAAAAGGCCTGATGATAATCTTCGATAACGGGCATGCTGCCCTACCCTCCAGAATGGGGCACACTTTTTCTTACACAGAGACTCAAACAGTTTGACTACAGGAGGCTGATCTACAGCTGTTACCAGGTCAACACCCTTCTTTATGATACCCCCTTTCTCTTTTGCAATATCAATGATAGTATCGCCTAAGAAATGTTGATGATCTAAGCCAATATTTGTAATAATAGAAACCATTGGGTCGATAACATTGGTGGCATCGAGGCGTCCACCCATTCCCGCTTCGATAATGCTGACATCAACATCTTTACGGAAAAAATAAATAAGCGTCATAGCAGTAGTAAGTTCAAAAAAGGTCGGTGGCTCCTTCTGGCTTGTAACCTCATATATTTCCCTAATAAGTGAGGCTGCCTGATCTTTTGTAATCAACTCCCTGTTAATTCGAAACCTTTCAGTAAAGCTGACTAAATGAGGTGAGGTGTAGAAACCGACTTTTAGGCCGGCCTCTATTAATATTGACTCCAGTATAGCTCCTACAGATCCCTTGCCATTAGTACCAGCAATATGGATATAGTGCTGATTATGGTGAGGATTTCCAAAGGCCTTTAAAAGATTGTTTGTTTTTGAAAGGCCAAATTTAATCCCATATTTCTGGAGACCAAATAGCCACGAAACCGATGCTTTATAGG
>JAFDDS010000216.1 GCA_019310745.1 Deltaproteobacteria bacterium
TAAAATGTGTTTACCAGACTATACGATTTGTAACTATACTTTTCATGCTCTCCATTGTCATGACAAAAAGGAATGAGAGGCCTCTTGAATCGCCATTAATGAAGAGAAAACATTCCCCTATAAGAATAATAGTTGTATCTGGATGTCAAGAAAAATCGCTTTTGAGAATTGCATAAGAATTGATAATTTTAAAATGAGAAAGGAAGGCACGTTTGAAATCATGTGAAGATTTTGAAGGCGAAGATTTACGTAATCTTGCTGCTGAAAACTGCTATCGGCAGAATTCTATGAACGGCTTTAAACTTTAGTGGAACGTTTTCTAAGCGCAATCTGGTTCTGAAACGAGAAACAGAAACGTGGCAAGAATAACAATTTGAGCCGCTAATTCAGGCAAACGTCAATATTTAAATTGTTTCAGAACCAATGTCCCTTTTTATCTTCAATGCCAAGTATATTGCCAAGCTACTAAGCCCACAAAAAATAAGCCAAATAAAACGATAGCTTCCAAAGGTATCAAATGCCCACCCAGCAAGAGTTGGCCCTATAATCCCTCCAATTGATGCAGATCCCATGGTGATCCCGATCATCTTGCCAAAGGAATTTCTTCCAAAGTATCCCCTGAGAATCGCCCCTCTTAAAACCATACCGCCCCCATAGCCTGGGGAGAAAAGCAGAAGGAAGACGAAAACAACCCATATCACTTGCACATAACGAAAAGCCAGCATTCCTAAAGATATCATGCAGAATGACCAAGCCATAACATACCTTTTATCAAAGACATCGCTTAACCAGCCGAACCCGAACCTTCCGATAATGCTGGTCAGGGGAATAGCGCCTGCAACAAGCCCAGCAGTAACTCTTGGCAGCCCTAAGCTGCTGAGGTAGGGCATGGCATGGATAACAACTGCTGCAACAATCATCATCCGTATTGCTTCAACTATGATTAAATACAAGAAGGCTCTCTTTTTAAGCGCCTCCTTAAAACCAATTTCTACTGCCTTAACTCCCGTGTGTTGATTTTCCAGGTGTGGCATTCGATCACTCGGTGATATTCCATCCGGAAGATAGCCATATTGTTCTGGCCTGTTGCGGATAACAAAAGATAAAGGTATTCCCAGGATCCACATCCCCAATCCTAAAATAATCAAGGTAGTCCTCCAATCATAAACCCCGATAAGCTGAACAATAAAGGGAACCATCAATCCGCTGGCGCCAACCCCAGAGGCCATCATACCAAGTGCTATCCCCACATTCTTATGAAACCAGTTGGCCACTGCAGCCATGGTCACTACCATAGCGCACCCCCCGGCACCAAATGCAATCAGCAAAAAAGAGCCATAGAACATGGCAAGAGATTGGGTACGGCTGAGGAGGATAAGGCCGAATCCAACGGTGATCGTTCCCCAAAAGATGAGTTTTCTCGAGCCAAAGCGATCGGCGAGAAAACCCACAAGGGGAGCAAAGATCCCCATCTCAAGGCCTCGAAGGCTAGCGGCAAATGATATTTGCGTATAGCTCCAGCCAAACTCCTCTCTGATTGGCTCAAAAAAGGCCGTAAAACCATAGAATATAGCACCGCCAACATAGAAGCCAATGAGGGAGCAAGCGAGTACGATCCACCATCCATAAAAGATTTTTTTAATCATACTATAAGACTGGTTTAGGGTGAATAAAAAGAAACGCGAATTAATGATTAGCGGTATAGTCTACGAGGTGAGGTATGTCAATATCTCGTTGAGTGTTGGCACTATCTATAGTATTCTGACAGTTTCTTTCGTTCTTCATCCGGCAGGGACCTGATATAAGACTTCCATCCTGGACACCACCCGATATGCCACTTCCATATTCGGCCCAAAATAGATTGGGGGTTCTTATCATACCTTGCTCTGAGCCCGCATTTTTCACAACGATTCATTGCTATTCTCCTTTTAAATGCAGTACAGTTTTTCACCCTTGATTGAGGGTTATTCTGAAAAGAATGCTGACCGAGGAAGCGATTGTGGCAAGAATAACAATGTGAGCCGCAAATTCAGACAAACGTCAAAATGTAAGTTGTTTTAGAACCTACGTTCCGGTCCATACTCTATCAGGGGGTTGCTGTAAGCGGTCTTCGGCCAGTGAAAATTATACTATGCTGTTTTCGTCTCGTGAGACTAGCTTTCAATATCTGCTTTTATTCTGTCGAATTCCTCTTGTGTAATTTCACCTTTCGCATAACGCTTTTTCAAGATATCCAACGGCGTTTCCGTAACAGAACGATCAGAACCTTTGGATTTTGATGCCTGTAACAGGAAATAAATCAACACACCTAACACAATCAGAAGTAGTATCCACATGAAACCACCTCCATGCCCAAAATTCATCATATGGCCCCCATAACCTCCTCGCCAATTTTCATACCCGCACCCCGGAATGATAACTGAAAGAATCACCGGGATTGCAAGAAGTCCGGATACTCTTTTCATTAAGATACACCTCCCTTACGGCTGACAGAAGCTTGCCTCATCAATCCCTAAAACCCTTCATTTACTACCTCAAGGAACATTAAGCCATTTCTGCACGAATGCCCCCGCAGGCCTCGGGGCCACGTCCTTACTCCATCATCATTTTTTTCCGTCTTTTGGCCACATAGGCGATGGTGACTTTGTTGTTCGAAGCCTGGTCGACCTTTAACGAGGCAGGGTTCAGGGCCAGGTTGACCGACAGGCGCCCTGATTTGTTGATATTGTCCAAGGGAACTTTCTCCGTGTAGATGGTGCTTATCTGTTCCAGTATTTTACTCCCACCGATGACGGAAACTCTTGCGGGATCGACTTCGGCTGATTCAAGAATCAGATGGTCCGCCAGTTTACCGATCCAGTCAACCTGGATAGGCAACTCCTTCTTTATGGGAATATCGAGGGTCACATCCACGACCTGCGGCTCCACCTTTTTTA
>JAFDDS010000217.1 GCA_019310745.1 Deltaproteobacteria bacterium
TTGGTTGAAATTTAAGCTGGAGGAGAAGAATTAGGTTCGCCCTGTGGTTCACTTTTTTTTGTGTAAATTGTTATTTCGGAGTTCAGGTGTATGCTTCTGACCAAAAACCAAAAAGGGCTCAAAACCATTTAAGATACGAAAAAAGCCCGTATCTCCTGCAACACGCAGAAAATCCAGTGGAATGGTATGCCTGGGGTGAGGAGGCATTCCAAAAAGCGAAGAAAGAGGATAAACCTATATTTCTATCCATTGGTTATGCTACATGCCACTGGTGCCATGTAATGGCACACGAGTCCTTTGAAGATGAGGAAATTGCCCAGGTTCTCAACGCACATTTTATCGCAATAAAGGTAGATCGTGAGGAACGCCCAGATATTGATAAGATTTACATGTCGGTGTGCCAGGCAATGACAGGACGAGGGGGATGGCCTCTTTCTATTTTCATGACACATGAGGGCAAACCTTTTTTTGCAGGGACCTATTTCCCTAAGTTGAGCCGGATGGGGATGCCGGGTTTTATGGATATTATAAAAAAGATCACCTTTTTATGGGAGGGAGATCGTGGTCAGCTTTTAGATGCCAGTGAAAAAATTACCAAACATCTTAACTCAATTTCAGATTCAAGCACATCAGCTTTTGCTCTGGATTTGGAAACCTTAAAAAGGGGCTACAAACAACTTGAGATGACCTTTGATCAAATCTGGGGCGGCTTTGGCACTGCACCAAAATTCCCAACACCACATCACCTAACCTTTCTTTTAAGATGGCACAAACGGAGCGGTGATTCGGGGGCATTGAAAATGGTGGAAAAGACCTTGGATGCCATGAAAAGAGGTGGAATTTTCGATCAAATAGGCTTTGGTTTTCACCGTTATTCTGTGGACGAACGGTGGCTGGTTCCCCACTTCGAAAAGATGCTTTACGATCAGGCCTTGCTGGCTATGGCTTATATAGAAGCGTATCAAGTCACTGGAAACGTGAAATATGCGCAGGGAGCCCATGAAATTTTCATGTATGTTGAGCGTGATATGACGTCTCCCCATGGTGGATTCTATTCGGCAGAAGATGCTGACAGTGAAGGCATTGAAGGGCTTTTTTATCTTTTTACATCCCATGAAATTAGGAAACATTTAGGAGAAGAGCGGGGTAATCTTTTTTGTCGCTTCTATAATATCACTGAAAAAGGCAATTTTGAAGAAGGTCGGAGCATTTTACATATACCCATGGCACTCCAGGTCTTTGCGGAAAAAGAGGGGATGGATGTGAGAAAGCTTGAAAAAGCCCTGGAGGATGCCAGAAAAAAACTCTTTGCTATCCGCAAAAGACGCATTCATCCCCAAAAAGACGACAAGATCCTGACCTCCTGGAACGGTCTCATGATTGCGGCCTTTGCGAAGGGATACCAGGCCTTTGGCAATCAAGCGTATGCGGATGCTGCTCGAAGGGCTGCTGACTTTATCCTGAAAAACCTAAGAACATCCGATGGCAGACTTCTCCGCCGCTACAGGCAGGGTGATGCAGCCTACCCAGGATACCTGGATGATTATGCCTTCCTTGTCTTGGGCCTGATCGAATTATATGAAGCCACCTTTGAGGTTTCCTATCTTAAGGAGGCTATTGAACTAAATGAGGCGATGGTAGACATTTTCTGGGATAAGCAGGGCGGAGGGCTCTATTTCACCGGGCAAGGAAATGAGTCCCTTATTACGCGAAGCAAGGAAGTATACGATGGTGCACTTCCTTCAGGAAATTCGGTTGCAGCCTTAAACTTTTTGCGCCTGAGCCGCATGACCGGCAATATCAATCTGGAGCAAAGGGCTGAGCAATTAATTCGAGCTTTCTCCAAACAGGTTGCTGACCAGCCCGTGGCCTATACGCAACTGCTGATAGCTCTTGATTTCATGATTGGTCCAAGCCAGGAGATTGTCGTTGCTGGAGACCCTACTCTTACAAATACACAGGCCATGATTCACGTTATCCAAAGGAGCTTTTTACCCAATAAAGTGTTATTACTACGATTGCAAGGAGTGAAGGGCAAACAACTTGCTTCTTTATCCCCATTTGTAGAAGCCATGAGCTCGATGAATAATCAACCCACCGTTTATGTGTGCGAGAATTATGCCTGCAAGACACCCATAAAAGACGTGGATGCATTAAAGGCAATCCTTAATTAAAAGGTTTAAAAGGGAATTCCATCGCCAGGCGATTGTGGTATCAATATAAAACACGGAAAGGAGGAAGATAATGAAAAGAAAAGCTATAAACATTGCTATTATTATTGCGTCTTGCCTCGTAGTAGGCTCAATGGTCTTTGCGGAGATGCCGGGCCCGGACACAGCTGCGTTGTGGCAATACATCACAAAGGACTCTCCGTATACAGAATGGTCTTTCTGGCCTGACCATCAGGGGATGCAGCCTGGCCGTGCACCTCATGGACCATTACACAAGGTCTATGTGAACAACAGGGCGCTGAACTCAGCAAAACCCCCAGTTCAATATGGCGCTATCCAGGTAAAGGAAAATTATAGTCCCTCCAAGGAACTAAAGGCCATAACCGTAATGTATAAAGTGCTCGGGTATAATCCCAACGATGGGGACTGGTTTTGGGTGAAATATACACCTGAAGGCAAGGCAGGCCCTTTTGGTAAACCACAAGGCTGTATTGGCTGACACGGGACCAGGGCCAACAACGACTTTATCCTAGTCCATGAGTTTAAATAAAAGAGAGTTTTACAAAAGTAACCTTCTATTCTTCCAACCCCAAGAGTTTTGACATGCTTGTTATACACCCTATCGTTCAATGTTTAGCTATACTGCTGGCTCTCTATGTATTCTTTCTTGGGCTACAGCGCTTTCGCTTTCTTCATCTTCATCATAAAACCGTTTTTCATTGGAGGCAGCATGTGGCTTTTGGAGAAATT
>JAFDDS010000218.1 GCA_019310745.1 Deltaproteobacteria bacterium
GGGCATACGTCAAAGCCGGATTTGGCCCGAAATTAAACCATACAACAAACGTGGCAATGGCGATAGATATAACGATTGGCACAAAATAGCCGGCAACCACATCCGCCAATCTCTGGATGGGCGCCTTTGAACCCTGCGCATCCTGGACAAGCTTGATGATCTGAGCCAGTGTCGTGTCCTTACCGACCTTAGTGGCCGTGAAGGTGAAACTGCCTGTTTTGTTGAAAGTCGCTCCAATGACTTCATCTTTTGCTTCTTTTTTAACAGGAATACTTTCTCCTGTTATCATAGACTCATCCACAGCAGATTTCCCTTCTACGACAACACCGTCAACCGGAATCTTTTCGCCTGGCCGGACGAGGATCTCATCACCAACCAATACTTCTTCGACAGGAATATCCATCTCTTTTCCATCTCTTCTAACACAGGCCGTTTTAGATTGCAGCCCGGCAAGTTTCTTGATGGCATCATAAGTTTGTCCTTTTGCTTTAGCCTCGAGAAGTCTTCCTAAAAGAATCAAAACTATGATCATCGCTGATGTATCAAAATAGACTTCGGGTTTTATTCCTCCAGATGCAAAAAAAGAGGGAAAAAGTGTGGCCGCCACACTGTACAAGTAGGCCGCCGATGTTCCCACGGCGATGAGAGTGTCCATATTGGCATTTCTGTGTTTGAAAGCTCCCCAGGCTCCTCTGTAAAACTGCCAGCCTATCCAGAACTGAACAGGGGTTGCAACAATCCAGAGCACAAAAAATTTATTAAGAAATTTTGGAATCCAAGGGAACCAATGCGGCATACTGCCAAAGAAGATAATAAGACCAAGGATCAAGCCAACAAGAAATTTTGTCCTGAGTTTTTTATTTTCTTTTTCCCTGAAAATTTCTTCCACATCCTCAAGCTTTTGCTCCTGACTGACATGAATAACTCTATATCCAGACCCTTCGATAGCTTTAGAAATTTCACTTAGACTTATTTCAGAGGGGATGTATTCCATGCGGGCCTTCTCAGTGGCCAGATTCACGGAGGCCTTTAAAATTCCATTCTTTTGCAAAAGCGCTTTCTCGATAGCTGTGACACAGGACGCACATTTCATGCCCTGAATAGGCAGCTCAACAGACACAGTTCCTACTGCATATCCGCTTTGCTTTACGCTCTTAACGAGGTCCTTGACGTTTATTTTTTGGGGCTGGTAGAGAACAGTTGCCTTTGAAGTAGCATAGTTGACGCTGGCTTTATTGACACCCGGAAGTCCTGCAAGGCCACTCTGAACCGTACTCGCACAGCTGGCACAGGTCATGCCAACTATGTGGATGTCGATTCTTTCCGTCTTTATTCCTTCAGTCGAATCATCTTCTTCTATTTGCTCGTCAGGATTTTCCTCGATTTCAGCATCATGGTTTTCAGATTCTTCTCCATCATCAAACTTGACGTATAATTCCGGATTCTCTTCAAACTTTTTCTGACACCCGGTGGAGCAGAAGTGATATTTTTTTTCTTTATATTCAGAGACTCCAGCCGCCTTTTCCTCTTTAACATTCATTCCACAGATCGGGTCAATAGCCATAATAAATTTTCACTCTCTGAGCTGCTTCATTAACGATATTCCGCGGATGCAACAGCCCACCACGCATATATTTTTATCGTAACTGCTTTGGATTGTTAACTTGAGGAGGAATTCTCACTTGTACGGTAGTCCCTGTACCTGAAATCCCCTTAATTTTCAATTCTCCCCCCAAAAAACGGGCCCGCTCTTCCATTCCTATAATGCCGAATGCTTTAGGTTTCAGGATCTGATCTTCTGTGATTCCAATCCCATCATCTTCGACGGTAAGCTCTAACTCACCATCTTTTTCTCTTAGGCTTACTTTCACTCTCTCTGCCTCTGAATGCAGCCTCACATTAATCAGTGATTCTTGTAAAATACGAAAAAGAATCAGAGCAAAATCATCGCTTACATCAACTCTTTTAGGCTCTATATGAAGTTCACATTTTATCTTAGTTTGTTCCTCAAATTCTCCCCGGTACCACTTAACCGCTCCCAAAAATCCCAACTCATCCAGTTGAGGGGGCCTTAATTCTATGAATATTTTCGCCACCGTGTCGGTCATGCTATCTGTAAGCCCCATCAATGATTCTATTCCATCATGAACCTGCTTATTATCTTTAGGAAATTCTTTCCCAAGCATATACATTTTTATTTTCAATATCGCTAAATTCTGACTTATATCATCATGAAGCTCTCGAGCAATTCTGGTTCTTTCCTCTTCCCTTACAGTCTGCAAATGTGAGGCCAGGCTTCGGAGCTCTTCTCGTGATTTTAGTACTTCCTGCTCAGCCTGCTTGCGCTCTTCGACTTCCTTTTTCAATTTGGCTGTCCTCTGTTTAACTTTCTGCTCTAGCCCAGCATAGGACTCAGCGAGATTATCTGCCATATAATTAATGGACTTAGCTAAGACACCAATTTCGTCTTTCGATTTTAATTCTACTCTTCGGGACAGGTCCCCTCCACTTATTTCAATCACTCTACGAGTGGGGCTTCATATCGTCCTGGCGATGTTGCTGGTAGTGTAAAAAGATACAAGGAGAATTGCTATTGAAGTAATCACAATGACAAACACTAATGAATTACGTAAATTTGTTACAGGCGCAAAGGCCTCCTGCTTATCTATTTTCACCACCAGACCCCAGTCCGCTTCCTCAATGTATCGTGTAGCGGCAAGAACCGGTTGCCCCCGATAGTCAATAGAATCCGTAAATAGATGTTCATTCTTTAAAAGAGCCTGATTGATAGGTAGCTCTAGAGCCTCCTTAGACACTTTCCTGTTTAGCGCGGCATCTGCATCAAATCTCAATGGAGTGATGAATAGAGCGTCCCCATTTTCATCTCTTTTTGCCATTAGAGTT
>JAFDDS010000219.1 GCA_019310745.1 Deltaproteobacteria bacterium
ATTTTCTGAAACCTACAACATAAAACTGGATCACACATCCGACTGCGCTAGAGGGTGCTTCCTATCCTTCGATCCCAACTACCATTACAAAGATGAACCTGCAAAGTTTCCTATTCGTACAATTGTGGAGAAGCCAACACCTATTTATGTTCCAAATGAATTTGAAAGCGATCAGAAAACTGAGGTGAACATCATCAGTGAGATCTGTAGATCAATCAATATCACCGACTACCACGACTGGGTTGAAGCTTCTATGGCACTTGAATCACTTGGCTCCATAGGTGAATCTCTTTTCTTGGAATTATCTACTGGTGGTGGTCAAAAGGACTCTATATCCAGTCTTCAACGTAAGTTCAGATCTTTCCGTGGATCAGGCATTGGCATAGCAACGTTTTTTCATGTTGCCAAAAAGTACGGTGCTGATGTTTCTGAGATTTACAAAAGACACTACTCTAGTTGACACCCCTGCTCAAATTTTAGCATACGGGTCAGAATCAATTTTAAACCATAATGTCTGAAAGAATTGCGTTCCCACATGTAATCCTACTTTCATCCTCTTCCTTTGATGGGATGAAAACTAACACATCAAAACCTACCTTCTTTAGATCTTCTTCTATTTTTTGGTATGGATAGTAAAAGTCATATCCATCATTAGTAATCATATTGCCATTTATAACAGCAATTGTATTGTGCATAGGTGTTAGTTTGCAGATGAAATATTTTGGATCAAACCATTTTCTAAGCTTTACAGCATCAATAGGGGCATCTGTAATGGCAAAATTTAAAGTAATCTTCCTTCCCCTAAGTCCACACTCAAAAGTTAGACTATTCATTATATCTGATATTTCGTCAAGCGATAGAGCATTAGGCATTGTTTCTTGCCTAACCTTTTTGTCTGTCGTATTTATGGATAGCTGTAAGCCAGCTTCCCCATTAAAGCAATGTTTTAAATAAAGCCATTTATCTAAAAAATCAATCAGCTTTCCATTATTTCTAGGCATCATTGTTGAAACAACAGGATGAAAGCCAAATCTCATTTCATCAAACATATCTTTGAGTTTGTATGCAGATTCTATCACATCAAAATTATAAGTTGGTTCACCCATCCTTGCATAATGAAGGTTTAATCTTTTTGTGCTTTTAACTTCAGGATGCAAAGATATTCCTTTTTTAACTTGATTCATTAGGTCATCAATAGTTGCATTGATTCCCTTACCTACTTTGGGGACATCGCAAAACGTGCATCCCATACTGCATCCATATTGAGAGCTTATGGTAATAACCCATTTCTCCTCCAAAGGAAGTAATTCACCGTGAGCAACACCGTTGATTTCTTCCGTCAGCCCCATGAAGTCTGCTTTTAAATTCTTTTCCTTTCCATAGTCTCCAATTGATAAAAACTCTAAAGGTAAGCCTTTTGCACCTTCCATTATACAAATACTTCCTGTAGTAACTTTAATAACTTTCATATCATCCTCCTTTAGTTTTTCACATAGTATCTTATAATCACACAGTCAGCACCATACACTTTCACATCGCTTTTACCATCAGACTCAAACCACCCTTTGTTACCAATGCGATTAATAATGTCTGAGTAGATCTCAACCCCTCCTGAATAACAATTAACAATATACCGCCTGTCGCTATTCAACACCTTAGACACCTCCCCACACCCAACGAGTGTGAGCAACGCCAGTGAAAACATAATTTTATTCATCGCACTTCTCCTTTAGTAATTCTGGGTTTTGATGAACGTTGCTAATTATTAAAAGTTCTTCTTTGAATCTGTCCCACCAACTTAGAGCAGGTCTCTGCCTTGTCTCCTTCCAGTCTCTATTCTTTATGTCGCTAATATTTTCAAGATACAAACCAAACTTATCAATACCTACTATTTTTGCATACATTCTGTGAGACTCGCAAGGTGTAATGATATCCCCCTCAAATATCCTCACACCGTTCTTGTCAGTTAGCCCGGTGAATTGACCGACTGTTTCGGGGTCTACATCGAACACATCGCCCGTGTCCTCAATATTTTCTGGGTCTACAACAGAAATAAGAAGTTGTTCATTGTAATGTTTTAAATCACCATAAACCATCTCGCCATTATCAACCCTTTTTCCTCGGAATTCAATCGCCCTCATCACACTTCTCCTCTAATAGTTTCTTAAACCTCTTCAATCTCCTCTCCCACCAACTATGCAGTTCAAGGCACTTTGATGTTCTCTCCAAGCCTTCCTTGGCTTTGCTTATCTCCCGTAGGATGTCATCGAGACTCACTCAACCTCCCTTGCATCAACCGCAAGTCCTAATTTAATCCGATTTCTTATGTCAAAACCCTTGGAGTCTAGTCAGTCATATTCTTTAATCATATATAGGAAATCTCCGAAGTCTGTACTGAACCCCTCATTCTCAAAAACACATTCGCATTCTAGGGGTACTGTGAAGCGTGCCCTAAACTCCGCATTCTCCTTCTCCGTCATATCCTCAATACGCCTGAGGATTTTAAATATCTTTGAATCCTCAAAGTAAAACCATCTACCAGTGTTTGTTTCTGTGTATTTTATTTTTACACCACGCTTTTTTATTTCAAGAATAGTTCCGATGTTTTCGCATGTTTTATCTTTGCAAAAAATCTTCTCTCCATATCTAAAATCACTCACACTTATTTTCTTCATCACTCAACCTCCTCCGGTTCAAAATTACCACATGACAAATTCTTTAGCTTTATCTTTAGTAAGCCGTTTTGCGTTCTGCCTGACTTCCTGACTCCACAATAGAAAAAACGTTTATCATGGTCAGAAAAGCTCCAACGTTGGGCGTGTTTGCATTCCTTGCATGTGTTTTTATTGTCTTGGGCATCAAACAAGTTGCCTTGATCCATCACTCAACCTCCAAATTCCAA
>JAFDDS010000220.1 GCA_019310745.1 Deltaproteobacteria bacterium
GAATGTTCCCGGTAACCATGCTACAGTCTCAATTAAAATTGTCAATAGTCATTAGAAAATAGTCAATGACAAGGTCTCCGTGAGATGTATCTTAATACGGCCGGGCCGGGATGATAAAGCGTTTCGTAGAGCGAAAAAAATAAATGTGCTCCTTATGAGGCAGGCGTAAACCTTTAATCAGAAAATAGGTAAACGTCCCTAATAAAACCCTAAACCCCTAATAAAACCCCTAATAAAACCCATTTGAATGACTTCAGATCAATAATTATTTTTTCTTTATACTTCCTAAAAAACTTACGGTATCTTGAGAGGGAAATACTTCAAGCTGTTCAACAACCATGCAGTTAATAGCCGAAGATTTACCAAGAATCATTTTTCCATATACCTTTACTGTTAAATCTCCAACTGTCTTAACGCCGGAATATGTACCAACCTTACCAAGATGATCATCTGATTCAGTAATTTCAGGAATACTCAAGCCAGACAATCTGGCGTGGTTTTCGAGTATATCACGAAAATTATTAGCCATAGTCTTGGTATCTATAGACTGCATAAACTCAGCTCTTAAATAAGGAGTTGATGCTGACCCTTCACTCTCATAAGCAATTGATTCAATTCCTCCCGATGACACTATCTTCTGTTTTACAGGCCGTGGAAAGGAAACCTTAAATTCACACCCTGGAGTAGTTGTGTCTATCGGATCATAGTGGTTCGCAACAGTTGATTTTGAAGAAGGCAAGAAAAGAATTGCTGAATTGACAACAAAGAATATCACAGAGGCAATTATCAAAACCTTACCTTTTGGGTTTTTCCTTACTATGGCATAAATGCCGAACAGGCAGGCAAATATCGCAGGAAAATTGAAGCCTATAATTACTCCGATAGTGCCTATGATTGCTAAGCTGTCAGGGTGAGTCAAAAGCACTTGAATGCTGGGATCTCGATAGTATGGTGGTGGTAGTGTTCCCACAAGAGTAATGCCAGAAACTACAATCAATAACCAGCCAATAGGGATAAGGAATCGACCGGGCGTTTTCGTCTTCATTTTCCGACCTTTTAATATTATCAGAATACGACTTCAGCGATTTCGATGAGAATGCCTGGGCTTCCGTGCGTCATAGTTGTTACTCGCTCCATCCAATATACACGCTCAGGGACTAACAAACAAGTAAAAACCTACCTAAATGTTGACATTTGAACGGAAATTACGTAGAATTACGTAAATGGAAAAGGTTGAAATCAAGCGCCAATTAAGAGATTTCATACTTCACGATCCGCTTCTATATACTGATGAGGAGAATTTAAGGTGGTGTTGGTTGAGAGCTGTAGAATGGGGGGCATGGCCATTGTTTGTGGGACAGTTGATCGCTCCTTTTTTGTTCTTGGTATTTGCTTGGTGGTATGTCGCTATAGCGGTTGTAATTCTAACTTGGGTGTGGGATCTTGTACGGTATAGATTTGTGAGTATCGTGTTGGTTGGAGTAGACCCGTTGGTGATTATTTTGAAATGGCCTGTATCAATCGGAATAGGAATCTATTTTTTGACGAGGGGCAATTATAAATCTGCTGTCGTCTCGATGCTATGGCCTGTAATTACTTTGGCTCTCATGTGGGTAACACCCACTACAAAAATAGGAAACATACAAACAGCCCTTATGAACAAGCTTGGTTATGAGAAAAGAATGTAACAGTGTATCGAGACAAGGCTGGCTGTGAGGAATTGACCGATATATAAAGGAGCCGAATCAAAGGCAATCGTTGGAATGCAGTTACGCCAAAAGACAAATTGACATGGGTAAAGAGTTCAAAACCGGATGATGAATCTGAGGACGAATAATATGAGTCGATTAAAAAGCACGGGGCTGGCACTATATCATTGACTCCGCACCGGTAGCTGGCCCTGCGCTGATTTTTGAGAAATGCGACCAAATAAGCAGACAGCTAAAGACTTTTACAAACATTAATAAAATAGAATAAAATAGGAATAAAATAGGGACGTTTACCTATTTATGTTACCTTATTCAGTTCTTTTATTTTTGATTATTTACGGCTTCAGCCTGCTTTTTCTTCTTTGCTCCTTGTGCCTAATTTTGTTTTTCGCACGTCCTAATGGTTATGAACGAAGCCTAAAATGGTAAACGTCCCTAATATTATAATATTATAATATTATAGCGAAAAAATAAATGTGCCCCTTATGAGGCAGGCGTAAACCTTTAATCAGAAAATAGGTAAACGTCCCTAATAAAATTCTAATAAAATTCTAATAAATTCTGAAAATAGGTAAACGTCCCTAATAAATTCTAAATTCTAGCCGTTGTCCTCCATCAAAACCTATCATTATCAAGCACAACTCATTGAAAAATGTACCGGACACCTTTAATGCCTCCCCAATCCAAACTACGACTCACGTCAGCGCGTTGCTATCTCTTTGGCCTTGTTCAAAATCGCAATAATCTCATCATCTGGTTTAAGCCCTCTTTCTACCATGCGTTTTCCCACTTCTTGTCCCAGTGGCACCTTTAAGAAGTCAAACCTTGATCCCTCATATCTCTCATGTACGAGCCGTTTCAGTTGATTTTCCACAGGTTTTCCCGCTTCAACATCAAATTTACTAATTTTTTCTCCACCGCATAGTTCGTTTAGTACTTCTACCATTAGCTCTAGTGGGAGATACTCCTCAAAATTCCCTTTTTCCAGTGCATGGACCATTTTCACATTTGGAATTTTATGTGCTTCTATCTTGCCCGGCATCGTTTCCGAGAGATCGTTTTCTTCAGACAGATCATCTTTTAGACCCTATATAGGCGTGACTTCTTGAGTTTTATTATTGATGACTTCACAAAAGTACTCGAAATGCCCTGTATCTTAGCTTATAATGGGT
>JAFDDS010000221.1 GCA_019310745.1 Deltaproteobacteria bacterium
TATGATGAGTTAAACGGTCAGGCATAATAAATGCGATAGTATCTTTGTCCACAATATGTGGTCGTCCATACACAGCCACATCTACGTGCCCTTGATCATCTGCGGTTGCTAACACTCCTTTTCCCTTCATGGTTTCAAAATAGTGCGCAAGATCCATCGATAATCTCCTCTCTGTGAATGTATTAAAATACTATGATATGCCAGTGATATGAAAAGCTCAATCAGTTTTTTCTCTTCTATCTTTCCTCTCTGGTGGCTCAGGGGTTTCTGAATTCTTCCCAGCTATGAGGTATGAGGGTGGTTTAATAGTTTGATTTTCAGAACTTGTCGTCTTATGCTTATATTGAAAAGAAGATATACCAACGCAAGGGCGAAGGTCTGCCAGATCTTTGATAAAAGACAGAGAGTATAGTATAAAAAAACGCGCACCTCTCACACCTGAAATTATAAGGGCAACAAAAAAGAAGAGTGAAACGGGGCAGGCAATTCAATGTTCAGGCACCCTGACTCCATAAAGAATAATTAGGTATTGATAAGGAGGAGTAATCCGTGAATTTTTATTATAATCAGAAAAGAGAATTCAAGAGTTACGCACAGCGATCCGTTACCATGGGGAATAACGGGATGGTTGCGTCAAGTCAACCTCTTGCCACGCTTTCAGGATATAAAATACTGGCTCACGGTGGAAACGCTGTGGACGCCGCTGTTGCAATGGTGAGTACGCTGAATGTGGTTGAGCCCCATTCCGCCGGATTGGGGGGCGATGCCTTTGCGCTGATATACCTGGCAAAGCAGAATAGAATAGTGGGCATGAACGGGAGCGGAAAATCTCCCGGGCGGGCCAATATTTCTTTTTTCCATGAAAAAGGCATTACAGAAATTCCTTCTTGGGGCATTCTTCCTGTTACCGTTCCCGGAGCCTTGCATGGATGGGCTGAAGCCGTTGAGAAATATGGGAAACTTGGCCTCTCCGAAATATTTGAGGACGCTATAAACTATGCGGAAAATGGTTTTCCAGTTACGGAGGTTATCGCAGGAGAATGGAAAAATTCAGAAGATATTTTACGTGCACAAGGAAACAGCGCACGGTCGTACCTTATGAACGGCAAGGCTCCTGAGCCGGGTCAAATCTTTCGAAACCAACAACTCGCGCGGTCATACAGGAAGATCACACGTGACGGTATTAGTGTATTCTATGGAGGTGAAATAGGGGAGGCAATTGTTGAATTCTCCCGGAAGCACCAGGGGCTGCTTGCTCGTGAGGATCTCTTACACCATGCAACCACTTGGGTCGAACCCATATCAAGCACTTACAGGGGCTATACAATATATGAGTTACCTCCTAACGGACAGGGATTAACCGCCCTTCAGATGCTCAATATCCTGGAGGGATATGACATGGCGGGGTTGGGCCACAACAGCCCTGATTACCTTCATCTCCTGATAGAGGCAAAGAAAATCGCTTTCAGTGATCGAGATTACTTCATAACTGATCCTGAATTCGAAAATATTCCCCTTGATATATTGCTTTCCAAAGAATATGCAGAACAGTGCAGGATGAAGATCGATCATGATAAAGCAACGATACGGTCCAGCCCGTTCATGAGGCCCAGAAATTCTGATACGGTCTATGTCTCGGCCGTTGATCAAGAGGGAAATGCCGTTTCATTAATAACCAGCATATTCATGCATTTTGGCTCCGGCATGGTTGTCGATAAAACCGGGATTGTTCTTCAAAACAGGGGTGTGTCATTTTCTTTGGATCCTAAGCATCCAAACTGTCTTCAGCCGAACAAAAGACCCATGCATACCATAATCCCGGGGATGGTCTTTAAAGATGGAAATTTTTTAATGAGTTTCGGTGTCATGGGAGGCGACTTCCAGCCGCAGGGACACACTCAATTTTTAATGAACCTGATTGATTTTAATATGAATCTGCAAGAGGCCATTGATGCTCCGCGTATCAGCCATGAAGAGAGCAAAGAGATATTCATGGAAGGAGGCTTTTCTGAGAAAACAGCCCTGGCACTCGAGGAAAAAGGGCATGAAATTATCAGGGAAGACATCCCCATAAACCATGTGGGCGGCGGACAGGCAATATATCTTGACTCAGGTGAAAATGTACTGCTGGGAGCCTCTGACAGGAGAAAAGACGGCTGTGCTATCGGGTATTAGATTCATCCGTGCCCACGCGGAGGAATATGACGTCGGTACATAGAAGAAATGTCGGCCGCTGTTCTTTCTTTCTTTGCAAAAAAGTGTGAGAGACTACCCGACAATTAGAGTAAGGGGTGCAATCCGGGTCAAGGAAGTAATGAATTGCGTGGAAATAGCTACGAGATGGCACAAACTCCTGAAGCATCTTCTTCTAGCAGAACCCTGCATTTCTCAGGCCATAGGACATGCGCTTCATAATCTTGGTCCACAATCATCTATTATTCATTTTATCGGGTGACTGTGTCTTCGATGCCCCTTTTTGTTGACATTCAGGAAACAACTATGCCCTACGACAGCCAGATAGGTTTCCGGCAGGTGAGAGAGGTAATAAGCTCGGTAGAAAAAATGGACATCAGCGATGCTGAGAAAAAGCTGATATTTGAGGACAACGCCAGGAGGCTTTTAAGACTGCCAATTTAATAAAAGGGTAGTTATGACCTCTGAAACCTTTCGCAAGACTGGCCGAATCTATAACTTTGGCCATGCCGGTGATGGCAATATACATATCAACATCCTACTTGATCCCAGCGTACCTGAAAAAATGGAGTGCGCTGAGAATGCTGTAAGCGATATCTTTAAAGAAACAGTCAATCTCGGTGGAACATTATCGGGTGAGCATGGTGTCGGAAATACCAAGTCAAAATATCTTTCTCTTGAGATTAGCTCATGAAAGATATAAAGACCTTGTTAGATCCAAATGGAATACTTAATCCAGGGAAAATATTCTCTGCCACCACCTGAAGGTATACCTGATGATGATATGCTAGATTTTATATTGTAAGGAATTACCTCTTGGGCTACTAAGCCCATTAAACGAAGTCATAACAAAAGAAAAACTTCCCATAGCTACAAAAAATAAAGAAAAATGAGATTGATCATTATGTAAAAAAGACACTAATGATACAATTATCCACCCGCCAAAGGATCCAAATAGGCCTCCACAAGGACAGTATCACCATCATTGATCTTCTTTTGAAGCCCCTCTGAAAAAGAAAAATGATTCTCGCCGTTGACGAAAATATGGCGGAGATCATCACCCATCTCCCCTTGGTTAATAAACTTCAAATAGGGATACATAGCGGAAAGCTTCTTCAGAAGATCCTTTAAAGTATTTTCGCCATTACTCAGCTCAATCTCTAATGGCGGCTCAAAAACATTCTTTATTTGCAGGTTTGAGTCAACATTGACCTTGACCTTCATTTTTGAACCTCCTATCCACTTACGACCTTTAATTCTTATTTTTATAGAGGTATAATGATTTATATCCTCTTCTTTCCTGCCTGCT
>JAFDDS010000222.1 GCA_019310745.1 Deltaproteobacteria bacterium
ATAATTTCAAGAAATGAGATTCGAAGTGTAATCAACAGTTGGAAAGTAGGAGGATTACCGTAATGAAAGTATATATTATTATTCCTACCTATAATGAAGCGGAAAATCTTGAGAGTATTGTGGAGCGAGTTTTTGCGCTCCATCCAATGTTTAACATTATCGTGGTTGATGATAATTCGCCAGATGGCACAGGGGCGATTGCTGACGATTTATCTAAAAAAGACCATCGCATTCATGCAATTCATAGACCTCACAAGGCTGGGTTAGGCACAGCATATATTAAGGGATTTAAAGAGGCCCTTGCCAAGGGAGCAGATCTGATTTTCGAGATGGATGCGGATTTTTCTCATGATCCAAAATATCTTCAAGATTTTCTGGAGGCATCAAAAAGGTTCGATCTTGTAATAGGCAGTCGATATGTAAATGGAGTGAGGGTCGAGGGATGGAGGTTTCGTAGACTTCTGCTCAGCAAATTTGCCAACATGTATGTCTCATATGTTATGGTAAGACCTGTTTGGGATTTCACAGCTGGTTTTAGATGCTATCGAAGGAAAGTCTTGGAAAGTATGGATCTCGACAATGTTAAGTCTGATGGATATGCATTCCAGATCGAGATGACATATCTAACGTTTAAGAATGGTTTTAAGGTTCTTGAGATTCCAATAATCTTCAGGGAAAGGGAACATGGTTATTCGAAAATATCCAGAAAAGTGGTGTGGGAGGCCTTTTGGCTAGCGCTTAAATGTCATGCCCCCATATTAGAGATACTAAAGCATTTGTCGTTTCTTTTCAAAGATTATACCAGGTTTGTTCAGAGCAACGACGGATAGGTAGATAAATGATGTTTAATCTATCAATAGGAATCATGGCTTATAATGAGGAAGCGAATATGGGTCGTTTATTGCGATCCGTGTTAGGACAAAAATTTAATCATGGTTATCTTAACGAGATTTTTGTAGTCGCATCTGGGTGTACAGACAGGACTGAAGCAATAGTGCAAGATTTCATGAAGCAGGACAAACGAATCAAACTCCTTATTCAACCTCAAAGAGAAGGTAAGGCCTCTGCTATTAATCTTTTTCTCTCAAAGGCATCGGGTGATATATTTATTCTGGAAAGCGGTGATACTGTTCCAAAAGAAGGAACACTTGACAAATTAGTGACTCCTTTTAGAGATCCAAACATCGGCATGACAGGGGCTCACCCGATTCCTGTCAATTCAAAGGATTCATTTATAGGTTTCACAGTCAACCTAATGTGGTCTCTGCATCACAAAATTGCTCTTTTAACTCCTAAATTAGGTGAACTAGTAGCCTTTAGAAACTTTGTCAAAGAGATCCCGAGTGATACTGCAGTTGATGAAGCTAGTATTGAAGCTATTATAAGAGATGCCGGATATGAACTTTATTACGTTCCTGATGCTTTTGTAAAAAATAAGGGTCCCGAAAACATCAGGGACTTCATTAAGCAGAGAAGAAGAATTGCAGCGGGCCATAAACACCTATTGCGTGAGCAGAAACATGAAGTCAGCACATCTGACCCAAAAAATATCTTAAGGCTTCTTATACAAGAGCATTCATGGAATTTAAAAGACACTGTATGGACTATAGGAGCCATTTGTCTTGAAATGATCGGCAGAGCACTTGGCTCCTATGATTTCTTTGTACGAAAGAAAAACCCCTATGTATGGGACATTGCCTCGTCAACTAAAAGATTGGATTCCCAAGATAAACTCTGAATCCCTGAGAACTCTGTGACAGATATGCTAAAGGTCATCACCAAAATTCCTTCATATTATCTTTTCAGATTAATAGGCAGGCCGCAAAAGCTTCCAATGAATCTCACGTTAAGTGTGAGCTATAGGTGCAACTCACGCTGCAAGACATGCAATGTTTACAAGCGAAAATCAAGTGAGCTTTCATTGGATGAATGGAGGAGAATATTCGAAAGCATAGGTGGAAGTCCATTTTGGGTCACAATAAGTGGAGGTGAGCCATTTCTTCGAAGCGATCTTCCCGATCTGGTGTGTTCCTTATATGATATATGTTTACCGTCAATAATAAATATCCCAACAAATGGCTTATTAACAAAGAAAATCCCTGAAATAGTTGACCAAATTACCCTTCATTGCAAAAAAGCTCAAATTGTAGTCAATCTTTCAATCGATGAAGTTGGAGAGAAGCATGATGAAATCAGGGGAGTAAAAGGAAATTATTCAAAAACGTTGGAAACCTTTTCAGCTTTAAAATCTATTGATAGACCTAACCTTTCCATTGGTATACACACCGTGATATCTAAATTTAATGTTACCAGAATCCCGAAAATATACCAGCATTTACGAACCCTGAATCCTGATTCGTACATTACAGAAATTGCCGAAGAACGGGAGGAATTAAATACCATCGGTGCAGACATTTCTCCTAAGTATCAGGATTATGCTAATGCAGTGGATTTTCTTACCAAAGAGTTGAGAGAAGATCATTTTAATCGAGTAGGGAATATTACCCGCGCCTTTCGGATAGAATACTACCAAATGGTAAAACAGATCCTGAAAGAACACCGCCAAATCATCCCATGTTATTCAGGCTTTGCCTCAGCCCAAATAGCCCCTGATGGTGATGTTTGGATGTGCTGCATAAAAGCAGAATCTATAGGTAATTTAAGGGATGTAGACTACGATTTCAAGAAGGTTTGGTTTTTGGAAAAGGCCAAAACATTGCGCCAAAGTATAAAAAAGGGGGAATGTTATTGCCCCCTGGCCAATGCCAGCTATACGAATATGCTGCACAATCTAAAAACTTTATTCCGTGTAGGGTGGAACTTAATTGGAATAAATTAGGAGCTTCGTCACTGGTCCACCGCTACGAGCTATCTGATT
>JAFDDS010000223.1 GCA_019310745.1 Deltaproteobacteria bacterium
AAAAATTTTGCACCTTTTCCCTCATCACTTTCAAGAAATAACTCGCCACCCATATCCTCTACCAAAATCATAACACCGGCCAATCCCAACCCATGGCCTCTGACAGTGGAAGAATCTGTGACATCTATCTGGAAATATCTCTCAAAAATTTTTTTATGATAGATTGAGGGTATGCCCTCACCATCATCCTTGACAGAAAAAACAAGATAAACACCCTTTTTATCGACCTCTAATTCCACCCGGCTTTTTCTATATTTTAAGGCATTAATCAGAAGATTCCTGAGAATTTGCCGTATCTTTACTTCATCCAGGCAGACCTCCTGACACCAAAGAGCTTCTTCCATAAAGAGCATGAGACCCCTTTCTTCTAATGTGTCCCTCAGTTGTGGTAGATCAGCGCATATATTTATTATTTCTGATGTGTTGCGGTCAACCAAATCAAAGGTTTCTACCAAGGTCTGTTCTATTAAATCTGAAAATTTCAGACTTTTTAAGCTTACTATCCTCTTCCTGGATTTTCCCAATTCCAGGATATCATTTACCAGAGATTGAATGACCTTTGTATTTCTCAGTGCTCTCGCTAAGACCTTTTCCTGTTTTTCTGTAATAGGCCCATATTTTTCTCGCCTTTGTAGTAACGAAATGATCCCTGTTTCAACAACTGCCAAGGGAACTTTAAGGTCATGAATCAGAAGGTCAGTCTTGATTCTTTTTCGCATGTATTTTCCCCCTATCCCTGATTATTATCTATATAACCTCGTCAATCGATTCATGAATACAATAAGTATTTATTGACCCAGAACTACGCGCTGCCCGCGACGAGCCTCTCGGCCGCGAGACATGTCGACGAGTTCATGTCGAGTCGCTCGGAGCCGAATGGCCTCCAGGTCGAACTAGATACATTACTCTATGTGCGAATCAACGGAATGCGGTTTAATTTGAGTTTATCCTGAGATTTTTTAAAGGTCTACTAAAAATTATTGTGATTTGTTAGAAAACACTTAATCATAACAAGCCATTTACAAAAAATTAAACTCAGTGCTCCAATTGCCTATTACATTGACGTATTTTTAAACACTTAATTATGATGTTCTCGCAAAAGATTTTTTACGATTTTTTCAATTATTAATGAGTCCAATTTAAAATTATATTCTACATGAAATTCAAAACTAACACAATCTTTCTACCAAAACCCCCTCAAAGTCCAGGCAAGAAGTTATAAAAATCAATAGGAAATGTTTCACTACGATGTTTTCCTATTTTCCGGTTAATGTGTTTGAAGGTAAAACAAATTTCGGGTATATGAAACCCATGATGGCATACACATTGTTAGAGGGCTTTACTACAAAACCATAGCAAGGTGCAGAACAAAGGCTTACCTAATCAAACGGGAGCAAAAGATGCAAATTACAATACTCTATGACAATGATGTTTACAAAGAGGACCTTCAGGCTGATTGGGGATTTTCCTGTTTGGTTGAAATAGAAAATACTCCAAAAATTCTTTTTGACACTGGAACAAACGGCTCTATGCTCCTTTCCAATATGGAAAAGCTTAATATTGATCCAACCTCTATTGATGAAGTCTTTCTTTCACATGCCCATTTTGATCATGTAGGCGGTCTTTCAGCCTTTCTTAATGTGAAAAGCGATGTTACCATTTATGTTCCTCCTTCACTCAGAGGAATCCGGGGTGTAAAGGAGGTAGTTTCGGTGAGTGAACC
This sequence comes from Deltaproteobacteria bacterium, assembly GCA_019310745.1. Next base: position 1,724 of record JAFDDS010000223.1, read on the forward strand.
TTTAAAGATCCATGAGAATGTTTTCTCTACAGGAGAAATCGATCATATAGAACAATCCATGGCGATCAAAATAGATGAAGGGATAGTTATAATTGCAGGATGCTCCCATCCAAGGATGGCACATATTTTTAAAGCGGCTTCACAATTTGGAAATATCCATGCAATTGTTGGTGGTTTGCATGGGTTCAGTGAATATGACTTATTTAAAGACTTAGAACTGATTTGTCCTACCCATTGCACTCAACATAAAGCAGAGATAAAGGCTCTGTACCCAGAGAAATACACTGATGGTGGAGCCGGGAAAATAATCGTATTCTGAAATCTTCATGAATTTCATTTAAAATCAAGAATGAAAATAAAGAAAGGCAATGGTTGTTTCCGAAAGCGAAATCCTTCACAGTCAGGCCTGATTATTTTGGATCTGTCCCTGCATTTTTTATCAAGGCCTTTACCGGCTCAAGACCATAGGGTGTACCATCCTCAATGGCTTTAAGGACTGTCCCGCCCCCTGTAAAGAAATAATACTGGGCGCTATCCATAGCAGCCAGGTACAAGCCGGGGCTAAGGTTTTTGAACTCCTGGAGGGTATCACCACCGCCGTAGAACTTTTGGGCATGACGGTTTTGGTCAATAGTCCGATCTAATTTCTCTGAACCCTCAAAAAAGTGAGGAGTACGGCCCATGACTGCATTCACAAATATTGTGTTAGCAGAGTCGATGACTTCGCTTACCCCAGAAGTGTCAAACGATTCGTGGGCCACATCCAAGAAATAACCATATTTGCTGCCCTTCTTGAAGTCCTTTATATTAATAGTCCGATACTTTCCTTCCACTCGTCCGTCAATTATGTCTGACTCGACCACAAAGGGAAGCTCAACAACTTTTTTTGCCTTACTATCTTGCCTTACTAGATCTTTTGCTGCCTTAATGTCAGAATCGCTTACTCCGTGGGCACGAATATTGTATTTAGCGCATAGAAAGGTATTGTAAATAATTCCGCCTAATATCAGATGATCAACTTTCTTATAGATCTGTCTGAGGGGGCCTATTTTTGTATCATATTTAGCTCCAGCCACCACAGCGACAAAGGGCCGTTGAGGTTCCAGGACATGCTTGAGGTTAATGAGCTCCCTTTGAAGAAGAAAACCCGCAAAG
>JAFDDS010000224.1 GCA_019310745.1 Deltaproteobacteria bacterium
TGATCATCTTCCATGCACACCTTTACACATTCGGTTATCATATGAGGATTTTCTTCTGCTGTTCCTCCATAATCAATCGGGTTGCTGGCTGGCATACCTTCAAGTAAAAAAGGTTTCATTTTTTCCTGGGTTTCTGTGCTCAAAACAGGGACATCCATTCCATACTTTTCAGCATTATCTGCCGCTATGGAATTATCGCCACCTCCCTCTGATAAAATCGCCACCTTATTACCTTTAGGAAGAGGACAACTGGCAAATACCTCTGCCATATCAAACAGCTCATCTGCATTTGATACCCTTACAATACCTGCCTGCCTGAAGGCGGCATCCACAATGACATCATCGCCTGCAAGGGAGCCGGTATGAGATGCAGCGGCCCTCGCTCCAGCGCTTGATCTTCCGACCTTTAGGGCAATAACCGGTTTTTTCTTTGCAGTCTCTCGGGCAACTCTGACCAGGCTGTTTCCCTCTTTAATGCCTTCAAGATAGGTCATAATAACCTTGGTATCAGGGTCGTCTTTCAGGTAATCTATGTATTCATGAAAATTAACCCCTATGGCATTTCCAACACTGATTATTTTGCTAAACCCCACTCCCCTCATTCTGGCATAATGGGTCAAAGAATCAATCACATTACCACTCTGGGCAAGAACCGATATCGATCCCTGCTGAATCTGGGGGACTCCCAAGAAATTCATATTTGCTGAGGCGCTGAACATGCCGCTACAATTAGGGCCGATAACAAATGCACCGGTCTTGGCTGCTTCATCTAAAATTTCTGCCTCGATTTTTTTTCCCTCTTCTCCGCTTTCTCCAAGCCCGGCAGTAATAATGATGATCCCTTTAGCGCCCATTTTTACACTATCTGCCACAGCAGAAGTAAGAAATCTGGGTGCAACAACGATCATAACCAGGTCAACCTCACCATCAATCTCTGTAATGCTCGAATAGGCCTTTCGCCCAAAAAGCTCGGATCTTTTCGGATTAATCAGATAAATGTTTCCCTCATATCCTCCTTCAATTAAACTCCTTGTTCTCCTCTCAGATGCCTTTCCTGGAACCTCAGAGGCACCAATTACAGCCACTGATCTGGGGTTAAATACATTTTTTAACGATTGTTCCACAATTTATTCTCCCTAATTGTGCTATTTTTTGATATTTCGGACGGGTAGTGCTCGGAAACTCTTCTTGTTTAGTTGAAGAGTCATATATTGGTATCCCTTTCTAAAGCTAAAGGCATAGGCTGAAATGGCCTTGCTCTCTGAAGACCAAACCCATGCGCAGCTTAGGGTAATGGCAGGATGTATCCTTACATTGAGTCCACAATCTGTTTCATACTTGGTGCCATCTTTTATATACAAGGTCTTGAGTTCCTTAATGGTTGACATTCGCCAATCAGAGTATTTATATCCGGCTATAGGAGGATTTTCACAATATATCTTTGCATTATGCCACGTAATGTCCCCCATGTTGTCCGCTGAAGCCCACATCAAATTGGTGAGTGTATCGGTTACAGTCCCATCACCATTGTCGATGAAGCGTTCGTTGCTGTGCGTTAAGGTAAAAGAAAAAAAGATACAAAAATAAAACAGCATTGATGTAAAGAAAATTTTTTTAGTCATCTCTGTCTCCAACAAAGAATTCATATCTTCAAATTACTCAAATTTTCGATTTCATAAATCACTATCTGTTGCATCCTTTGGTATGGGAACCACGAGAACAGGCACCCTGCTCCTTCTCAGCAGTTTATCCGGCACTGTTCCCAGAAAGGTATGGCTCAATATTCCCTTACCGTGGGCCCCTATGACAATAATATCACTCTTGAGCGTATCAGCAGTTTTCAAAATTTCTTCCACCTCATCTCCCTCACGAACCAGAATAGAAGAAACTCTCTCCGCCTTACATTGCGCATCTTCTAACTCTTTATGGCACAAATCATGTAATCTCTTTTTGATATTCTCAATGATTTCTTTGGATTTCTCCTTCCGCAGTTTGTAATACAACTCCTCCCCCATCTGGGTAATGATAGGGACCTCCATGGCTGAATCTACCATTGGGAGAATATAAAGAATAATTATCTTTGCATCCAATTCTTTACCTAAGGTCATGGCATAACGGAATGCAAATGAAGCATTTTTTGAAAGGTCTGTGGTGTATAGAATATTTTTTATTGATGGAAGCATTTTTGTTCTCCTCATCTTTCATCCCCTAAACTGTTTCTCTGGCCAAAGCCCGGGCTCGTGGTAATTGGATCAGATAGAGGAACCCAATCAAACCTATCCCGATAAGAGGCCAAACAAACTTATTCCCAAAATGCAGGTATTCCATAAATACTTGTGGTCGAAGTCCCATAAGCACTATCGCAGCTAAAAGAACAGATTCGTAGATCCTGTTTTTGGTTATGAAATAGTTTTGGGTCAGGGAGGCAAAGGCAAACATGGCAGAGACTCCAGTTACAAATATAAATATAACATGCCACAACGAGGTTATGCCAATCAGGAGCAGGTCGGAATTAAAGACAAACATAAAAGGAAGAATGGCTGTGCGGATGTCATAGGTAAATCCCTGAATACCTGTGCGAATGGGATCGGATTTTGCAATAGCCGCGGCCGCATAGGCAGCTAGGCCAACGGGCGGGGTGTCATCTGCCAGGATACCAAAAAAGAAGCAAAAGAGATGGGCTGCTATAACAGGGATCACAAGGCCGTAGTCTGCCCCTAATTGTATTATTACCGGCACCGTTAAGGAGGCCATAACAATGTAGTTGGCCGTTGTGGGAAGTCCCATCCCCAAAAGAAGGCTGGCAGCAGCAGTAATGACAAGTAAAAACACCAGATTACCCCCGGCAATGATGTCAATCACCTCAACAATCA
>JAFDDS010000225.1 GCA_019310745.1 Deltaproteobacteria bacterium
TTCTATCCTTAGATCCTTTTCGTTAATATCTATTTTTATGTCATCTTCAATCTCTGGCAAGATAGATACCGATGCAAATGATGTATGTCTTCGACTACTGGCATCAAAAGGAGAAATCCTAACCATCCGGTGAATGCCATGTTCAGATTTAAGGTAACCGTATGCATGAGGGCCACTTACAGTGAAGGTAACATTTTTTATGCCTGCCTCATCGCCTGCCAGGTGATCAACGATTTTGGTCTGCATCTTTCTGGACTCTGCCCATTTAAGATAGAGCCTGAATAACATTTCAACCCAATCTTGAGCCTCTGTTCCTCCTGCGCCTGCATTTATAGCTACAATAGCATTTCTTTTATCATCTTTATCACTGAAGAGGGTCTGAAGCTCGTATCGTTTTATCTCTTTTTCCAGCTCAGAAAGCGTTGTGCTGGCCTCTGAAATCATTTTCTCATCGTTTTCTTCTTGGGCTAGCTTGGTCAGAATATCGAGCTCTTCTAACTCATTTTTGTATCTATGCCATTCCTCTAATTGGTTACTGAGCAACCCTCTTTCCTGGCTTAGTTCGGTTGCTTCATTCTGGTTGTTTTGCCAGATATCGGTTTTAGATAATGTTTTTTCTATTTTTTTTAGCCTTTGTTCACTATCAGTTAGGTCAAAGATGCTCCCAAATATCATCTAATTTCCTATTCAGGGTATCTATTTTTTCTGTTATCTCTCCATAATTCATAGGTTTATCTCCTTATCTTAAGTGCCTAAAGTGAACTAAAGCCCGCCCTGGCGCTATACGCTCTAATCAGCCTACTAAGTCTAAAGGCCAGTACTGGGCCAGGGTTATAAGTGCCTAAAGTTATTATCACTAAATTCTTCCATAGCACTTCATATTAACGACGCTTTAATATCCAAAAAAAATTAATAATTGTTGCGACTGTTAATAGTATAGCAAAAATATCACCTAATTGTGAATAGAATGTTTTTTTGTGTGCTAATTGTATCTCCTTTTGTAAGATTTCCCTCGCAAAAAGCTCACTTTTATCTGCTATCTTTCCATTTGCAAGAATAAAGGCGCTTATCCCAGTGTTTGCAGCCCGTGCCATAGGTAAACCATTTTCTACGCACCTAAAAACAGCCATGCTTAGGTGTTGATAAGGGGCACTGGTACGGCCAAACCATGCGTCATTGGTGAGGTTTACTAAAAATTCAGCTCCTTGGACAGCGAATTTTCGAGAGATATCAGGAAAGATAGTCTCAAAACAGATTAATGCCCCTATTTTAAGACCTGGAGAATGTATAGGTTTTACTTTCTTACCAGTGGAGAAATCTCCTGCTGCTGGAACTAAGCGATGTACAAATGGGATGTATTTTTTAAGTGGGACATATTCACCAAAGGGGACAAGGTGAACCTTGTCATAATAATCAAATACTCTATTTTTAGATATCAAATATGCCCTATTGTAATAGAAAATACTGTCTTTATCTTTTACATATGCAGGAGAACCAAACAGAATATTTGCATTGGTTATTTTGGCAACCTCGAATACTTCCTTAGAGAGATGAGATGCGTTTTGAAAATAAAATGGAAGCGCAGTTTCAGGCCAGATGATAAGCTGAGGCTTAAAAATTGCTGATTCTAATGATAACTTCTTATAAATAGACACTGTCTCTTCTTGAAAATCTGAGTCCCATTTTAAAGACTGATCAATATTTCCTTGGACAACCACTGCCCTTAGTTCCCTGCCTTTTGGGTTATTATCTCCTTTTTCTTTCAAACGACTGTAGCCATATACAAGCATACATCCTACAAGGAAAAAGGTGAAAATTGTTTCTATCCCGACACTTTGGAAGGTATGCCTGTTGTCCGTTTTTCGTTTTCTATTAAGTTTATTGTGATCATAACCCGTGACTTCTAACTCGCACCCTAGAGTGTAAGCCGATATTTTTTTCTTAAATATAAGAGACGCTCCATTATATATGACAAAATTTACCAGAACGATAATAAATGATATGATGTAGACACCGGCAATATCTGATATCTGTATTAGTGGCAATCTGGAATATTGGCTGTACCCTAAAAGGCACCACGGGAAGCTGATCATAATATAAGATCTTGCATATTCAAGTGCCACCCAGGTGCTCGCTCCCCACAATGAAGATACCCTATTTTTTTTAAAAATAACCACGACAAGTGCAAAAAAGGCCATATAAAGAGAAAGATACAGCGAAAGAAGCAACAATGCTGCCAGGCTCAAGATAGGGCTAATATTGCCATAACGGGAAAGTACCGTAACAATCCAGTAAATGAGGGTGAGGTAGTGGAAGAGGCCAGTAAAAAGCCCTATCTTAAATGCATCTGATAGTGATGTATTCTCAATGCTAAGGAGGAAAGGGATGAGGGATATCCATGCGATCCAGTCCAAATTGATTGGGGCAAAGCTGGCAGTTAACATAAGACCTGAAAGTCCTGCGAGCAGCACATTTTTGATGCTAATTGTATGATTATTCAAAATTTTGCTTGCCCTGTTAAACAGGGTTCCCTTCGGCCCGCCCTGGCGCGATGTAAGCATTTTAGTTTATGTATTATTTAAGCCTCAGATGCTGGCTTCAGTTGCCAGGTACCTCTGAAATCAGGTCTGGGCCAGGGGAAATTTAACAGGGTGAAATTTAGAGTTGCTCTTTCTTTAGAGTATGTGTATTTTTTTTGATTATGGATACTATAGTATGTTTATTTTTTTTGTAAAAGACTTTCCTTACACTGCACGTAGAAATCATTTTTCCCTCAAGCAAATAAAACTCGAACTGTCGTGGTCAAGTAAAAACGGACACTCTGTTAAGCAGCATTTAAAATATTGATTTTCTCATAATCCATGGGACTCATA
>JAFDDS010000226.1 GCA_019310745.1 Deltaproteobacteria bacterium
TCTGCGCCGAAAATCATTACACGTGATACAAAAACAGCTACCATAAAGCAAGGCACAAAGATTGTAATCCCTTCAGGTACAGATTCGAGTGGAAACAAAACATATGAACAGGTTGATGCCACGCTAAAACTCGAGGTGACTCCCAAAATAACACCAAATAACATGGTTATTTTGGATATTGATGTGAGTGATGACTATCCTGATTATTCTCAAGCAATAGGCGAAAATGTTCCAATCAGAACCAAGAATGCCAATACACAGATGATGGTTGCCAGCGGAGATACGGTTATTATAGGAGGAATCTATAAGGAAAACACAAGCGATGTTATTGAGGGAGTGCCATGGCTCAGTAAAATACCTATCTTTGGATGGCTTTTCAAGAGAGAGGAAACGCAAAAGGATAAAAGTGAACTCCTCATCTTTCTGACACCTACTGTATTGCCAAGTCTCTAAAATTTAAACTCTACTCACATAAACAAAAGGAGTGTTTATAATTATAAACAGCTCCTTTTTTTATCTTAAAAAAATCTTTTCGTAAAAATATCTATAAAATCTTCAGAATATCCAAAAGATTATCTATATAATAATCAGCCTTGAGGGATTTGTTTTTGTATGCGATGAAAGGTACACCAGAGGCCTGACAAACAGTAAAATCTACTTCAGAATCACCTACATACAAACATTCCTGGGGTTCGATTCGAAAAAAATTAAGAATCTTTTCCTGGGGTTCGATTCGAAAAAAATTAAGAATCTTGAAGATGGGCTCTGGATGTGGTTTGGGGTTTTCCACATCTAAGGATGAAACAACTATGTCAAAATAGTGACTAAGCCCGTTTATCGCGAGAACTTTTTCTATGGTATTGCTCCGATTTGTTGCTACTGCAAGACCATAATTCGGTTTGAGAATATTGAGCACCTCTTTCAGGCCTGGCTCCAGAACCATATCCTTTATAAAGGGCACATAATCAAGCTTTAACCGATATTCCTGAGCCTTGACTTCATAAGGAGTACCTCGAAAGATATAATGTAATGATTCTACTACAGTATGCATGTGAACAAACCCAACATCTTTATCTGTGAGTGGGGGGAGACCAAAATGGGATAGAATATGGTTATAGAAATTAACATTTGCCTGCTGCGAATCAAACATCACTCCATCGCAATCAAATATAATCACTGATGCACTCATAGGCTTTATAATCTACTAATAGTCAACTAAAAGATCAATCATAACTTGCAATAGGCCACTTTTTATGCAAATTAATAAGCACTGAGCCAATTGTAAGATGTTGGCAGAATTCTGAACCATGAAGCGCTTTTTTCAGCAAAAAGATGAAAACTTTTGAATAAGGAACAGATGGAAATAAAATCAGATTATCTTATCATCGGAAGTGGCATTGCCGGACTCAGCTTTGCTCTCAAGGCAGCCCTGAGAGGAAAAGTTACCATAGTAACAAAAAAAAAGACAATGGATGCCTCTACCAATTATGCCCAGGGGGGTATTGCCTCAGTGTTAGACCCAAATGATTCATTCGATCTTCACATAAAAGATACATTAGATTCCGGTGCTGGCCTCTGTAACGAGCAAGTTGTTCACATGGTTGTCACAAATGGGCCTGATATGATTAAAGAGCTTGTCTCTCTTGGGGTTAACTTCTCACATGATACAACACAGGCTGACAGATTAGATCTCACACAGGAAGGAGGCCATTCCAGAAGAAGGATTGTCCATACCACAGATCTTACCGGGCAAGAGGTGGAAAGAGCCCTTATCCATAATGTGGAGAAGAATAAAAATATTCAGATCTATGAAAATCATATGGTTATAGACCTGATTACTACATCAAAATTTATAAAAAGAGGTCTGTCAACCAATGAGACTAAAGAGACATGCTGGGGTGCCTATGTTCTGGACACAATCACAGGCGAGGTAAATACCTTCCTGTCCAGGATAACAATCCTTGCAACTGGGGGAGCAGGTAAGGTGTATCTTTATACCAGCAACCCTGATATTGCCACTGGTGATGGTGTGGCTATTGGGTATAGGGCCGGGGCAAAGGTGGCAAACATGGAATTCGTACAATTCCACCCTACGTGCCTCTACCATCCGATAGAAAAAAATTTTTTGATTAGTGAGTCAGTCAGAGGTGAGGGAGGGCGATTGATTAATAAAAAGGGCGATCATTTCATGGAACACTACCACCCTTTAAAGGATTTAGCCCTGAGAGATGTTGTGGCACGATCAATTGATGCTGAATTAAAGAAAAGCGGCGATGAATGCGTTTATCTGGATATACGTCACCGATCCCCGGATTTTATAAAAAACCGGTTTCCAAACATCTACATGAAGTGTTTAGAGCTCAACATAGATATTACTAAAGAACCCATTCCAGTAGTGCCTGCTGCTCATTATATGTGTGGTGGCATTACGACAGATACGCAGGGGCGGACCAATATAACCAATCTCTACGCAATAGGTGAGGTAGCCTGTACATAGGTGAGGTAGCCTGTACCGGGCTACATGGCGCAAACCGATTAGCCAGTAATTCTCTTATAGAGGCCCTTGTTTTTTCACGATTCGCCTTTGAAGACAGCGCCAAGACAATTACTGGTACAGATGGCTATCAATTCCCCCATATTCCTCTTTGGGACACAGGTTCAGCAACTGACAGCGATGAATCTGTGGTCGTTTCCCATAACTGGGATGAGGTAAGAAGAATGATGTGGAACTATGTGGGCATAGTCAGGACAGATAAGAGGTTGATCAGGGCCATGAGGAGGATAGAGGTCATCCAACAGGAAATCAAGGATTACTATTGGGATTTTATAATCACAAGGGATTTGTTGGAGCTGAGAAATCTGGCAACTGTTGCCGAGTTAATCATCACCTCTGCTACCATGCGGAAGGAAAGCCGTGGTCTTCATTATAACCTGGATTACCTGGAACGGGATGACAAGAACTGGCGCCATGATACGATTATTTAGGAAATACGGTATAGCAGAGAAAAAAGGAAAAAAACGTATGTGTAGTTCTGTGACTATTGAGATACTAGGAAATCAGATACTTATATTATTTACCAGAGAGTAATCGGGAATCGTATTAATAAACGCTGAAATAGCCTCTCCCGTCCCGTAATCTTAAGCCATGTCATTACAAAGGCATAGAGTAAGCCCAAAGAGATGGCGCCAAGGACACTATAAAGAAGCCCCATAAATATAAGGTGTCCAACATCCCATGCCCACTCAAAACAAAAAGGGAACATATTAGCTCCTTTTGATAATCCCTGAATCTGTTACCACTTTGCTAAGAATTTCGACTGGATTCATTTCTGCCTCTTGCGGAAACAGGGGCAGATATCTATAAGAAAGCGAAAATAAAAGTATTCCATAGCCAACGGATCCTACTGCAATTCCCCACTCCTGCCAGGTTGGAAAGTAACTCATAAACTTGTCAAATGGCATAACTGGTATGGCAAGTGTCTGGATACTAAACACAAACCTGTTAAACACAATACCAATAACATTCATCAGGGCACCTATAATAAGAAGATCATTTTTCTCTCTGAATTTTGGGGTTATCAGAATAATTGCCGGAATAATACCGAAAATCCCTATCTCGGCAATAATAAGCCACATTCCATAGGGTCCTTGATAAAAATCCGTAAATGACATGCCAGCCCGAGGAACAACCCCATAAGCCCAGACGATCGTGTCCACGATCTTGAATAAAATATAGGTGGCAAGGAGCCAGCCTGAAATCTTGGCTAACAAGTTAAACACACTCCTTTTTATCAATTCTTTTTTTGTGGCCTTCTGGGCGATCCATACACAAAGTAAGGTAAAAGACGGGCCTGCGGCAATAGAGGAATGTATAAATAAAAAGAAGGTCCACGGCCATATAAGAAAGCCCTCTCTAAAGGCAAAAGGGCGACCAAACAGCACACCAAACATCCCGCCCAATGAACCTTGATGAAAAAAAGAAAGAAACGTTCCTACAGCAGCAAACAGGGCTATTATATGATGGAGGTTATTACCAAAGATATCAATCTCTGGTATCTCCTTTAGTTTTCTATTGGACAGCACCAAAGGAAGATATTCAATGGTTAGTACGCCGAGGTATGCAGTGATACAAAAAGAGACCTCGGTCAACATTGAATGGACATTTGCATGCCAGAAAATAAACCACCCCCTTAGTGGTTGTCCAATGTCTACCCCAAGCATTGCAATGGCAGATGAGTAACAAATGAAACCGATAACAACAGCTGCATTGACAACAGCCTTCAGATTTTCGCGGAAGGGATAAATAAAAACTTCGCCAATGATGTGGGTCAAAAATCCTGTAAAGAATGCGCCTGCACCAAGGGCAATCATGGAAAGATCAAACACAATCCACAAACCAAATGCAAAATAGTGATTCATGTTTGTCTGGTTCAGCCCTTTAAAAAAACATAAAAAGGCTGACACCAAACCCCAGGCAATAAGGGCGATCCATAGAACCATCCATGGCACAAATGTCTTTAAGGAACATCTTTGAACACCATTGGGGATTAAAGCCAAATCCATAATTAGCCCTTTGTTTTGTTGGTTTTATTGCGTGCAACTGACATTATTTAAATTCCCCAGTCAAATAATTATCTGCCATGCGCCTCACCCAGTTTTTCGTGCTCATATAATATACCTTGGGTTCGGTACCAAGCCTCTCCAGCAATCGAAAGGCATGCGGACTTTTGATAAGCTGAGAAACCTTATGCTCAAAGTTATTAAGGTCACCAAAGGTTATGGCCCTTGTGGGACAGGCCTCTACACAGGCAGGAATATATTCATCTTCCTTCAGATCTCTTCTGCCCTCCGCATATGCCTTTGACTTGGCCCTCATAAGCCTATGGTGGCAGAATGTACACTTCTCTACTACGCCTCGCATCCTTGGGGAAACCTCTGGAGAGAGATATCTGTCCATACCTTCAGGGAAAGAGGGATCAAACCAGTTAAAAGCCCTTGCGTGATAGGGACATGCAGCCATACAGTATCTACAACCTATACACCTTGTATAAATCTGGCTTATTGTTCCAGTGTTTGGATCTTTTCTAGTTGCTGTTGCCGGACACACTGGTACACATGGTGGATTATCACACTGCATACAAGGTCTGGGTATATACACGACCTCAGTTTTCGGAAACTCTTTTCCATTCGTTATCATGTAAATCTGAAGCCAGGCTATGTTCCTTGTCTTATCCGATTCATCATATAATACAGAAATATTATTTTCAGA
>JAFDDS010000227.1 GCA_019310745.1 Deltaproteobacteria bacterium
GTTAAAGTAACTGCGCCACAATTTATTGATACGGTTTCCCTTTTTTTATTATTGGTCCAGATAAATTCGGTGCTTCCACCACCACAATCAAAAATAACCAGAGGTTTTCTTCTGCGGTCCAGTGAAGATAAAACTCCCTTGCAAGTAAGCTCTGATTCTTCTTCCCCTGTAATAATCTTTACAGTATGCCCTAATTTTTTATCAATCAAGACAATAAAATTATTTCGGTTGCGTGCCTCTCTTACAACCCCTGTTGCCACTACAATAGGAGATGGAATATTAAATTGACGTGCAATATCAAAAAAATCCCTCAGCACAGAGAGACTTCTGGACATAGTCTCAGACTCAATGATTCTCGCTTCTTTTTTGTTAAAATTTTTACCAAGTCTTGTGACAGCTCGCTTTCTCAAAATAGGTTTTAAGGTATTCTCCGATATACCTTTTTCAGCAATTAACATCCTAATAGAATTCGTTCCTATTTCTATGGATGCAAGAGGATTCATGATTTTTACTTTTTAATCTAAAAAGTATCGTCCTTTGATGATTGTCCGTTGTCCTTTGCAAAAAAACGTTTCACTCCAAAACCATTCTACTCAGGCGTAGTCAACTTTTCTCTGAGTGAACTGATAATCGTATACTGCCATATCTCTTTGAGAGCTTTGCATAACTCATATTTCCTTAAAGAGGATGGGCTTTTCTTCAGTTCCAAGGCTCCCGGGCTGGTCTTTTCAGCAACTTATCTATGGGGGAGTTTTGCCCCCTCCGCATTGCCCCGACATGTCGGGGCCTGCGGTTTCCCCCACTGATAAGTTGCGAAAAGACAGCGCCCTTACACCAGTCACCTCAGAAAAGTCCATCCTCTTTTCTTGGGTTACAAAGATTGTCAGGTTGTGCAAAGGTCTCCTCTTCATTTTTATCACTACGGACAACTGTCAACTGACCACTGACCACTGACATTATTGTTCAACTTATAAAGCGAGACAAAGTTGAATTTAGGGAGCCTATCTTGCCAGTGTAAAAATGGTCTGCTCCTTCAATCACCTCAAAGTGGGCCTTTGGGTTCCAGGTATTGATAACATTCGTTATCTTTTCTGCTGGTGCAATATCATCTTTACCACCAGCGACCACTAACCGTATCTTTGGGTTAAAGGATAAAAAAGAAAAGTCTAAAAAGGCAACCGGAGGCGATACCATTACTATCCTATTACAGAGGGAATGAGTGTCGTTAATTTTGGCATTTACCCATGTCCCAAATGAATATCCAGCCAGGTCAACATCTCTCTTTCCCCTCTCATACATATATCTTACGGCAGACCTCACATCCTCCTGCTCACCTTTTCCCTCGTCATAATGTCCTTCACTTCCCCCAACACCTCTAAAATTAAATCTCAGGGTAGAAAAGGCATTATCTTGATAAACCTCAACAAGTGTCTCCACTACCTGATTATACATAGTGCCGCCATAAAGTGAGTGAGGGTGAGTTACGACCACACACTTTTCTCCTTCCTGTATGCATAGCAGGCCTTCAATGAGCAGGTCGTTAGATAAGAATCTGATTTTTTCTTCGGTCATACTCGATAGTAGTCTGGGATTAGTGAAGCTTAGTGCTTCGATTCGCAAATAATATAATGTATTCTAATGAGTATAATCTTTGCGATTGCTCACTCGGCTCGGCCGAGCCTTTCGGCTTCGAGCTCTAGGCCGAGAGGCTCGTCGCGGGCAGCACTTAGTCCCGAGTAAATAAATACGTCATCGAATTTATGAATCGAGGGACTTAGATTCTCTGATTAAAATTTTTTAAAGAGATTGTTCATATCTCTTTTTAGCTTATCTGGTACGAGATAGAGATCTTTGTCTGATAAAATGGCAAATGTGGCCTCTGCTTTGACCAAGGTGTTTTTATCCTCATCGCAGATCAATCCCTTAGCCTTGCATAAACGCTTTCTTTCTCCTTCTAATATTGTGCCCTGAACGGTCAATAATCTATATAATGGAACGGGATTTTTGTACTTTATCGTCATACTTCTTGTAACAAAGAAGATTCTCTTGAAATAAATTATAGCCCACGACATGATTTCATCTAAAAGGGTTGACACTATCCCTCCGTGTGCCATATTTTCCCATCCTTCAAAGTTTTTTCCGAGGGTTAGATCTGAACAAACATACTCTCCCTTTTTGTAAAAATGAAGATTAAGTCCTATTGGATTTGCAGTTCCACAAGCAAAACAATTATATCCATGCAATTTAGGAATGCTCTCAATATTATTAACCATCTTACGAACCCTTTATCTTCCCAAGAACAGTATGCCACACCATATCGTTATCCCATTCATGAATAATTTCTACTGGATACCGTGATAATTCCAGTTTGATATTTCTTGCTTGGCTACTCATCAATCCAGAGAGAATAAAATATTTTTTTTTAAAAAATTCTCTCTCTTTTATAAGTTTTAGGATAATATCATAGTGGATATTTGCTATGAGCAGATCAGAGGGTGTATCTACAATGTCTTCTGCTAAACCCTCTCTCACTTCAATGCTCTCTTCTAATCCATTCAACTTTACATTGAGGGTGGCTGTTTTTACTGCTAAAGGATTATTATCAACTGCCAAAACTCTTTCTGCTCCTAATAGGGCTGCTCCTATGGCAAGTATTCCTGTACCTGTTCCAAGATCAAGAACCCTATAAGATAGTAATCTGTCAGATATTTCTAATAAGGCCAATAAAGAATCTCTTGTTGTTGGATGCAAGGGAGTGCCGAAAACAACTCCAGGGTTCAGCAGCATCTTTAGCTCTCCGTCATCTTGCTGACGGTCTTCCCACGGAGGGACGATTAAAAATCGAGATACTCCCACGGAGGGACGATTAAAAATCGAGATACCTTGCGCGGTATAACCTTACCACCTAACCATTCTTCATAGGTAAAATGAAACTCATCAATCAGCCGTAAGCGTTTGTCCTTATCAATTATCTGTTGTACAAGATCCTTAGAGGGTTGCGTAAAGAATAAAAAAGAGCTGTCTTCCTCAGCCCAGTTGCCTAAAAATGTAAGCCCTAAATGAGGCTCTTCTTCCCTTTTTAGAGATCCTTCAAGATAGTAGATATAAAGATCTTTATAAGAGCTATGGGAAGTAATACGATCAATATTGAGGGTA
>JAFDDS010000228.1 GCA_019310745.1 Deltaproteobacteria bacterium
ATAGCATAGAGCTAAAACAATTGAAAGGTGCCATAAGAATCTCAACAGTGTGACACACAGAATATATATACCAAATGCAATTAAGAGCTCTTTTTTCATTTCTAGATCCCGATTTGAAATTTCAGATTATGGCAGGACTACCAAAAACATGGACCTGAAATACAATATCTAACTCCCTAAGGATAAGCAATATAAAGAAAAATTCAATAAATTATAGTAGATTACACAATAACGTGAATCGCGATTCCTCAAAATCCCGACAATGCCTGCCTGCCTTTTGGGGAGGTATGTATGCACATTTTGAGGGGTTTCTCCATGGGGAACCCCCGTAAAGAGGTTAATCGCTTGGAATGGAAATATACCACATGTTGTGGCTGTCTCAAACACCAAAAAATTCAAGCTTTCGTGCCACTGTACGTAACAAAATAATAATTGACTCTTAAAAGACTAGGGGTCATTATCTGCCTGTTTTTTCAAGGAAAATAAAAGAAAGGAGGCAGAAAATGACCCATGAAACAGTAACAAAAGAGAATCATATTCAGCACAATCTTTATCAACACCTTAAAACACATCCTCTTTATAGCAACTTAGAGCCCTCTCTTCAATCTATTCCCTCTTTACAATCAAAAAAGCTGTCAGAGAATAATGAAACAACTCTCAGATGGTTCGGGACCGAGAGCAGACGCCAGGGACTCGATACCACACTACGCAAACTCTCTGAAAAGAATATACCTGGTAAAGCGTATATCAACGAGTATTTGCGTGATCAATACCGGCGCCATTGTCGACCTAACACGTTACGAAACTCCCTTATCGCCATTGATCAGTTTCTGGACTTTATAACAAGAGCAGGAAAGAACCACCTGGAAGAAATCACCTGTAATAGGGGTTAAATAATTCAATACAAAGGGTCGGCAAATGCTACAGGTTGATGCACAGGACCTTCTCTGTTATTGGGCAGTAAGAGAGTTCGAGATGACACTAACGGAGTTGGTTTGGCTTTTTGTCATGAGCCCTTCTACAATATGTTATTCAGTTCGAAGAGGTGAAACCATAGCAGAAGAGAACAACTATCATCACATGGGATAATGTATTGAATTATTTAAGGATGTCCCTCTTTTCACTCTGCGTGGAAGCCACTTGTCGAGCCGACCATGAGTGATGAAGTCACCCGTGCAAATTACGATTAACAATAGCCTAAAGCCCCATTGAAAAATACCTAGTTCCGTTGTGTGAGGTTTCTAAATCTCAAGGCCATGCCGAGCGCTCTTATCGAGGTTTCCGGGCTGCTAAATACTGGAAAGTTCAATTCCTCCATTCGCTGTCTCAGTTCAGCAACCACATGTGGATTTGGACCATAGAGCCAGGTTACCATAGGTTTTCGGTACTTGCCTTTAATCAGTTTATACACCGTTTCATATGCCTCAACTAATCTTCCATCATGATCAACCCATAGGATATTGAGCAGGCAATCCACATTCTCGTCGGCTATGACCGAGTTGAAAATCTCAGGGTAACGAGAGGGAAAATCCTTTATGGCAGCAGCCGGCGGCCCTATATCCACCGGAATCTCCCCCAGGTTTGGAAAAATATCATTAAGAGAATCCCTTGTTCGTGGGCTCAGCGTGCTGACAACCAATCCATATTTCGCGCCCTCGTCGATTGATAGCACCCCTACCCCACCGGTAACCGTGATAATGCCCATCCGGTTGCCCTCGGGCAGTGGCTGATAGGCAAACATCTTCGGCATCTCAAAGAGATCATTGAACCTTTCAAGCCTCAGAGCACCTGCCTGATTGCACGCCGCCTCAAAGATATGATCATCGAGGGCAAGGGAGCCGGTATGGGAGGCTGATGCGTGAGCACCCTCCTTGGTTTTCCCCGATTTCAATAGCAAAACAGGCTTCCTTAGGGAAACCCTGCTGACAACGTCCAAGAATCTTCGTCCATTAGTGATGCTTTCCAGATACATGCTAATAACGCGCGTCTCAGGGTCCTCCTCCAGGTATTCCATAAGATCACTTTCATCCACATCACATTTATTCCCGAAATCGCAGATCTTACTCACCCCGAACTGAAGATCATTGTAGGGAAATGCCTGAGGATTTGTCATGCCGGTCTGGGAACAAATAGCTACCGATCCCTCCCTGAGCTTATAATACCCTGCGTCATATGGACACATGTTCAAACCATTGGCGGTATTCACGATTCCCGCGGTATTCGGACCGATGATACGAATACCTGTACGTTTCGCAATATCCACTATCTCGCGTTGAAGCAGAGCTCCCCCTTGATCTCTCTCCGCGAAGCCATCCGCCACCACGATAACCGCTTTCACACCCTTTTCCGCACATTCATGTAACACCTGCGGTACAGTCTGCGCGTTTATCATAATAAGCGCCAGGTCAATCCTGTCGTTTACGTCGCTCACTGCGGGGTAGACCCTCAGGCCTTGCACCTCCTTATAGTTTGGATTAATGGGGTAGATCTGTCCTTTATAGCCGGCATTCATCAAGGACTTGATCACCACAAATCCCCCGAACCAGCCCTCCTTAAAGCTTCCGATAACGGCGACGCTCCGAGCGTCGAAAAAACTGCGCAGATCATTTCGGAAATGAGATTGGCGAGCACTACGATTTGTCATGTGGTATCTCCATTTGTTTGAGTCTTTTGTGCTGAGGAATACGAAAATAGTACAGGGAACAGCCCTCAACACCTATACCGAACCAGAACGCGGGAAGGAAGTATAGGTAACAAGCGATATTGCGTAAAGCGAGAAAGCCCCTGATCTTAGGGCGGACTTACCGGTGAGATGTTTATCTGCATGATTGATTAATAAGAACTCC
>JAFDDS010000229.1 GCA_019310745.1 Deltaproteobacteria bacterium
GAAAAACATGTGCCCGATGAGCATGGGAAACATAAATGCACCGGTAATCCTTTGCAGCTTCCAAAGGATTGAATTATTGGTTACCCAGATCTTAAAAAGAATAATGAAACAGGCGATAAGGCTTACAGTGACAGTGATCGACCAGAATAGGGTAACTGATATTTGCTGAACCTCTTCTATAAAGAAAAACCCCACGATAAAAATATAGATAAGGCCAAGAATAATCATGAAACGTATCACTATCTCTTCTGCTCTTACATGAAACAGCTCATAAAGGATTAACCTCCCACCATTGAGGGAATGAAATATAAGAGGAATAGCAACGCACCATTCAAGAAAGGAAAAGACAAAATTGTGTAAAAATTTCATATCTGCATCAAAGGCTGCAGGACTAAACAGCAAACCATCCTCTGGATTTTGCGTAGTAAGACAGAATGGGAAGTTTGTCCATGAGGGATATAATATAGGATTCTACCTTAGTTATTTGTAACGCCTTTTCCATGCAATAACCTCATCTTATAAACTCATATACGGAACCAAATTACTATAAATTTTAGCGTGAACGATATTAGCTATGGCATCGTTTATTGTCAAGGATAAAACCTTGAAGAGATAAAAGGAAGATATAAGGAACAAGAACGTAAGCTAAAAATATTCTATAGATTAGGCTCATCATTACTTTTAAATGTAGTAACCTAATGAACAGTATGAATATTAGTTGACATTTGCTTGAATTTTCAATATGCATTTTAGATAATTCCACGTTAAGTATAAGAAAATCTTTTGATTAATCATTATAGAATAGTAAAAAAAATTCCAGAGCAGGAGATTCGTCAGCAGGTTAAAAAGATTGCCGAGGACATCACTAACGAATACCAGGATCAAGAACCAGTCCTGATAGGCGTATTAAATGGCGTCTTTATTTTTTTTTCTGACCTTGTCAGGGAGATTTCCATACCACTAAAAATAGATTTTGTTCGGTTAGCCAGTTACGGATCAAGATATGTATCAAGTGGTAAAATTACCTTAACAAAGGATATTGAATTACCGGTTAAAGGGAAACCAGTAATAATTGTTGAAGATATTATTGATACAGGATCAACATTGTCCTTTTTGGTTGCACATATTAAGGAGAGAGAACCAGAATCTATTAAGATCTGTGCCTTAATCAACAAGCTTGAGCGGAGGGAGAAAAAAATAGAGATAGACTATTGGGGCTTTGAGATTAAGGAAGGTTTTATGGTTGGCTATGGCCTGGATTATAATGAAAAATTTCGATATCTACCTTATATCCTTGGCTTAGAGATAAAGGATTAATTTAAGGAGAATAAAAATGATAATAGAATGTGAAAGATGCCACACGAAATTTAATCTTGACGAAAGTCTTCTGAAAGAAAGTGGTTCAAAGGTGAGATGCTCTATTTGTAAACATGTATTTACCGCCTTCCCGCCTAAAGAGGAGCCTGGGATTGAAGGATTCAAAACTGAGAAAATAGAAGAGGCAGAAATAATACCACCAGAAGAGACTGATAAAGAAGAAGATATAATACCAGATGTTGATAAAACAATTGTCACAGAGGCTTTGGAGGGAATTGGTCAGGGAGAGGAAGAGGAAGGAATAGAAGCAATTTCTTTTGAAGACATATCTCAAATAGACTCAGGCTTTTTAAGAGAGCAGGAAGAGGAGGGGTTAGAGGTAGATATTGATGAGGCGATGGATAGGGCAGAAAAAGTTGAGGAAAAAATCCTCGCTCGAGAGGAGGGGGAAAGAGGAGAAGAGATAAAAGAGATAAAAAAACCAGACAAACCTCAGCCTATTATTAAAAAACGGCGCAGATCAGCAGTATGGATAACAATTTTGTTAATAGTGTTCATCCTTATTGGGGCTGCAGTTGCCTTGTATGTGTTTAAACCAGACCTTCTCTTCGAATACTTTCCTTCATTGACAAAATCCCTGCCTAAAGAACAAGTCTTTGATATGGGAAACAAAAGGCTCTCTATTAACAGAGACCCTGCTGATTTAAAGGGCTATTTTATAGATTCTGAGAAGGCAGGTAAATTATTCGTAGTGAAAGGTTCAATAACAAATAATTACCCGGATAAAAGGAGCTTTATCAGGGTTAGATCAAATATTCTTGATTCCAAAGGAAAGGTGGTTAAAAGCAAGATTGCCTATGCTGGTAACACAGGTGGTGATAAGGAACTATTATCCCTATCTATGGTGGAGATAAATAATCGCTTAATGAATAAATTTGGCAAAGATAAGGTAAATACAAATATTCTTCCAAACTCTTCTATTCCCTTTATGATTATTTTTAGCAACTTACCTGAAAATATAAGCGAATTTACTGTGGAGTCAATAAGTTCTTTTCCTGCTGAAAAATAAACCCTGGTAGAAACTCTAAACAGGGCTATATACATCGCTCAAATGTGTATATTCTGTAAGCCAGCTATAAAGGGCGTACCCTGTTAGATAACTAAATCTAATGGGGTTCAGTATTTTAGGCACTATCAAACAGGGTCAGACTTTTCTTTTTCAGAGGTAACTCCCCAACACCTTTATGCCTAAATCCAATAAATTTTTGGAAACACCTTGTTTAATGCTCCAAAGGGTTTGTGTTTTCATATAATCTCATCTTGAAAGCATTTTTAGATAAAAAATAGATGCGCAACAAAAAGCTACTTTTTCCTGTCCTTATCATTCTCATATTGCTCTTTTCAGGGAGCTTTGGCTATATGGCTATAGAGGGGTGGAATTTTTTCGATTCCATATATATGACTATTATTACCCTCTCTACAGTTGGGTATGGTGAGGTGCGAGCTATTGGCCCTGCAGGCCGTATATTTACAATCCTTCTCATACTTTTTGGTATCTCTATTATGGCCTACATAATAGGGCTGGTAACCGAGACCTTAGTAGAAAGTATGATCAGGTCAATATTTGGGAGGAGAAAATTGAGCAAAAAAATTAAATCTCTAAAAAATCACTATATTATCTGTGGTTATGGTAGGATTGGCAGAATTATATGCAAGGAGCTTGTAAGGCACTCG
>JAFDDS010000230.1 GCA_019310745.1 Deltaproteobacteria bacterium
CTCGGCATGGGTTTTTTTAAGGCATTAAACTCCCTTGCGGAAGGTTTGGATAGCTATAAGAGAAAAATACTAATTTGTCAAGGGGAAAGCCATAGCGGTGTAAGACCTTGGTGAATATATAGGAAATAGACGGCTGCTTTTCAAGGAAAAAAGCCATATCAAGAAATGGTGGCTGATTTGATGCTGTTGCTGGAATAGTTTGTGGTGGACGATAATATATGCTGAAAAAGACCTTATGCAAGAAATACAGTTTTCACCTGATTGTAACTGCGTTAAGTAAACTATAAATTCAATCTCGGATTTTTGGAATACCTTTACCATTGACACACACGTGACTTTATCCTATACAATTTTAAAAGTATGTATCACTAAATGGCTTTCTACACTCTGGAGGATATGTCCAATCTCTTTTATTATTTTCTTCTACAATCCTCCAGATTTCAATCGGGTTTCCAGAATAATTGAATATATGTATGCCAGTACATGAAAAGGAGGAATGTGAATGGATACCCAACACTTCATCAATTTAGAAAATAGATATGGTGCCCAAAATTATAAACCTCTGGATGTAGTTTTAAACCGTGGTGAAGGTATATGGGTCTGGGATGTGGAAGGCAAGAAATACCTGGATTTCCTTTCGTCCTATTCAGCAGTCAACCAGGGACATTGTCACCCTAAAATCATGAAAACCATGATAGAACAAGCCCAAAAGCTGTGCCTTACTTCTCGGGCCTTTCGCAATGACCAATTGGGACTTTTTTATGAAGATATCTGTAATTTGACCAATTCGCACATGGTTCTTCCCATGAATAGCGGGGCTGAAGCGGTAGAAACTGTAATCAAGGCTGTTCGCAAATGGGGATATAACCTCAAAGGTGTCCCTCAGAACCAGGCTGAAGTAATTGTCTGCGAGAACAACTTCCATGGCAGAACCATAGCAATTATTGGATTCAGTAGTGAAAGGCAATACAGAGAAGGCTTTGGGCCCTATCCCCCTGGCTTCAAAATCATTCCTTTTGGCGAAGCGAGAGCCCTGGAAGAGGCTATCACGCCAAACACTGTGGCATTTCTAGTTGAACCGATCCAAGGGGAAGCAGGAGTAATTGTTCCACCGTCAGGGTATCTCATTCTTGACGAGATACAAACTGGACTGGGCCGGACAGGCAAACTTCTGGCTGAAGAGCACGATGACATCGAGGCTGACGTGACACTTATTGGCAAAGCTCTTTCTGGAGGGTTTTATCCCATTTCGGCAATTTTATCCAATACTGAGGTCCTGGGCGTCTTTATGCCCGGTGAGCACGGAAGTACCTTTGGCGGTAACCCTCTGGCCTGTGCGGTGGCTCGCACGGCCATCAAGGTTTTAATTGAAGAGAAGATGATAGAAAATGCCAGCAAGCTTGGGGATTACTTTTTGACTCAATTGAAAGCAATCAAGAGCCCCTCCATCAAAGAAGTCCGGGGAAAAGGTCTTATGATTGGTGTCGAACTTGTTCCCGAAGCCAGCGGAGCCCGTGGCTTTTGTGAGCAACTTATGGCACAAGGGTTGCTGTGCAAGGATACCCACGAAAATGTCATACGCTTTATGCCACCGCTGATAATTACGAGAGAAGAGATCGATTGGGCACTGGAGAGAATCGAACCAATTTTGGTAGACAACACACCGACTTAAATAAATTCGTTGACATGATTTGAAAATTCTTTATAAAGATAAAGGACAGTTTTATGGTTTACGAGAAAAAAATATGATACATACAAACACAGACAGGGTTTAAGCTGGAAAAGAAAGCATTTTTTATCAATCGAGAAAGAAAGGAGGTGACGGATAACAATCTTTATCAAATTGGGCAATGGAAAAGCCCATGCTTGCTTACTTGTTTTTTGCTAAAATTAATAAAAAGAGGAGGTTAGGATGAAAAAGTTGCTGTTTGTGATTCTTATCTCAATACTTATTGGATCGTTTGGGGTAGGCTCTGCAATGGCCTTTACCACAGAAGACCTTGCTAAGATATCCACTCTTGAGGAGATCCTTAAGCGTGGTGAGCTTCGGGTTGGCATGGAAGCCGGGTATCAGCCCTTTGAAATGCAGGATGAGAAGGGAAATATTGTCGGTTTTGATGTAGACATAGCATACGAAATGGGTAAGGCCATTTTTGGCAAGGGAGGAGAAAAAAAGGTTAAACTTATCAATACC
Source organism: Deltaproteobacteria bacterium (assembly GCA_019310745.1). The sequence continues at coordinate 2,195 of JAFDDS010000230.1, forward strand.
GCATGGGAAGGCATCATCCCGTCCCTGATGACACATAAATTTGACATCATTATGTCAGGGATGACAGTCCTTCAAAGCCGAAATCTCAAGGTAAACTTCTGTGATCCTGTCTACTACATTGGACAATGCCTGCTGATCAACAAAAAGGACAAGGGCAAATACGAAAACTACAGGGATCTCAACAGGAAGGGTGTGATTATCACCAGCAAACTGGGAGTAACTGGGGGTTTTACTGCTGAAAAGTTGATGCCAAAGGCGACCCTGCGACTGTTCAAGATGGAGGGCGAGGGAGCCCTTCAGGTGGCTAACGGCCTCGCCGACGCCTTCATCTATGATGAGCCACAGGTCCGGGTTTTTGCGGCCATGTATAGGGACAAAACCGTTGGACTTTTTGAGCCCCTCACCTACGAACCGCTGGCATGGGCCATCCGTAAGGGAGACCCGGACTTTCTCAACTGGCTCAATAATTTCCTGGCGCAGCTTCGTGGCGATGGCCGCTGGGAAAAACTCAAGCAGAAGTGGTTCGTAGAGTACATAATAGAAATGGCCGGGAAACAGAAATAGTAACAGGAAAGCGACGGGGGATGCGGAATCGCATTCCCCTCTCGTCCGAATGAGGGAGGTTTGTTTTGACCATCAACAAGAGATCTTTGATTACCCTGGGGGTTCTGGCTATCGTCACATTCGCAGTTTATTATTTCTTTACCAGGAGGGGTATTACCTACATATGGCATTGGGAGAGAATTCCTGAAATGCTGTTTTACTATGGCGGAAAATCTGCTGAAGATGCTGTGCCTCGAGTCCGGATGGGCATCCTGATGATGGGCTTTGTGTTGACATTAAAAATCTCTATTGCTTCAATCTTTTTCGCCATCATCATTGGAACGGTTGTGGGCATCACCAGGCTCTCCCATGAGCCCGTGACAAGGGCGCTCTCACTCGGCTATGTGGAACTCATCAGAAACACCCCTCTCCTCGTCCAGATTTATATCATCTACTTTTTTGTGGGATCTATGCTCAGGCTTTCTGCGTTTGCGGCTGGCACGGCCGCCCTGTCAATCTTTGCAGGAGCCTACGTGGGTGAAATTGTGCGGGCGGGGATCCAATCGATTCATAAGGGTCAGATGGAGGCGTCTCGCTCCCTTGGGATGTCATACGCCGAGGCCATGCGCCATATCATTCTCCCCCAGGCCTTCAAGCGCATCATTCCTCCCCTGGCCGGCCAGTTCATCTCTTTGGTAAAGGATTCTTCCCTGGTTTCGGTTATCGCCCTGGCAGATATCATGTTTCAGGGACAGCAGGCAGTTGCAAGAACCTACTATGCCTTTGAGATATACTTTACCGTGGCCTTCCTCTACCTGGTGATGACCTTCACCTTGTCGATGGCAACACAATACATTGAAAGGAGGCTCGCTATAAGTGATTAAGGCCAATAACGTTTATAAGACCTTTAAAACTCCTGACCGCAGGGAGGTAAAGGCACTGGTTGATTTTTCAACCGACATCAAAAAGGGGGAAGTGGTGGTCATCATCGGTCCCAGCGGATCTGGGAAGAGCACATTTCTCAGGTGC
>JAFDDS010000231.1 GCA_019310745.1 Deltaproteobacteria bacterium
CTGACCCTTTACCGGATAACAGATTTAGAAGAAAAAAAGAAAATGGCCGAGGAATTGGCTTACATGTATAATTAATGGGTGGTGTCCGCTGCACTTGATTACGGGCTGCTGAAAACTGACTTTCCGCTTTTCGGTGTAAACGCAACAAACTCAACAAACCCAACAAACACACATAATGTTAGACAAAAGAGATAATCTGAATATATTGAAGAAGGGAATAAAGGATGAGATAAGGCCTATAGAGGTGACTGGCATCACTGGCTCCGCATTGGCCTACCTATTATCTCAGGTCTTTATCGAAGTAGACCATGCTTTCTTAGTAGTTCTCCCTCACTCTGAGGAGTCCGAAAAATTTTACAAAGATCTGGATTTTTTTCTTTCCAACCAGAATAATGGGCTTTCCCCAGACCTTAGGAGAATATTCCTTTTTCCATCCTATGATATCTCACCTCTCACAGGATTAAGCCCACCAAAAGAATTGGTAAGGCAAAGGATAGAGGCACTTTATGCTCTTTCAACTGTGCGAGATGCGGTTGTCGTTACATCATTAGAGGCCATTATGAGTCGTCTTTTGCCAAAAAAGATCCTCCTTAACTCGGTTGACTATATCGCTATTAATGAGGAGATCGATAGGGATGACTTGATAAAAAAATTACTAGCTTTTGGGTATCTTCGGACTTCGTTAGTGGAGGAGAGAGGTGATTTTTCTGTAAGGGGTGGCGTTATCGATCTATACCCACCGTTATATGATTCAGCAGTGAGGATAGAATTCTGGGGAAACAACGTGGAATCAATACGACTCTTTAATCCAGTCAATCAAAGATCACAATTTGATTTAAAAGAGTTAATTATTCTCCCTGCAAATGAGATCATTCTAGGACCTTCAAACATTAAACGGGCACGGTCAATGGGTAGACTCCCATCGCCTTTGGAATCAGGAGGGAATTTTCCAGGTATTGAGGCATGGCTGCAACATTTTTATCCCTCTCTTGATACCATCTTTGGCTATCTTCCCAAAGAAGGTCATATTTGCATTACTCAATCGGATACCTTTATCGAAAGAGCCGAGTCTATTGTGGAGAGGCTTAATAAAGAAACGGGAAGGTTTAAGGATGAGTGTTTAGAGAAAGGAAAACCCTTTCCCAAAACTCATAATACCATTCTTGAGATACAGGAATTTCAAGATACCATTGCTGAATATCACAGAATTTCTTTTTTTGATTTTACTATCAACACCGGTTTTAAAAAGGAAGGGCTGGCAATCGATTTCAAGGAACCCCTTGGTGCAGACATAGAATATGACTCTCAGGATATTGCTCGTCCAAAGGTCTCGCTTGCCCCTCTCGCAGCGAAAATAAAGGCATGGATTGATGAAGGAAATCAGATTGTAGTCGTATGCAGGACACAACAGCAGGCAGAACGGCTCAAAGAAATTTTGTTCAATTATCAAATCATGGTCAAAGAAATTCTCCCTGATTGGTCACGGATTAAAAGGAAAAGGGGACTATACATATGTTTGGGGTACCTTTCTCAAGGATTGAAATTTTCGGCCTCAAACCTGACTATAATTACAGAAGATGAGATCTTCGGAGAAAAAAGGGGAGGAGAAAGAAGAAAAAAAGAAGGCACGGTTCAGGCAATCCCATGGACAGAATTCAGTCAATTACAAGTAGGTAATTTAGTTGTTCACCAGGATCACGGAATTGGGCGTTATGGCGGACTTTTAAAGATGGAGATCAGTAACAGGATAAGAGATTTTGTAATTATTGAATATGCGGGAAATGACAGACTTTATATCCCGGCAGATAAGATAAACATTATCCAGAAATATATTGGTTTAGATGAAGAGAATCCTCAATTAGACAGGCTTGGTGGAAGATCATGGATATTAGCAAAAAAGAAGGCCAAAAGGGCAATAGAAAAGATAGCCAAGGGTCTTGTTAAAATCTATGCCATGAGAAAGTTTCTTAAGGGTTTTTCCTTTTCAAAAGTAGATAATTATTATAGGGAATTTGAGGCAAACTTTGAATATGAGGAAACTACAGATCAAATCAAGGTTATTGACGATGTACTCTCTGATATGGAATCAGACAGACCAATGGATCGGCTTATTTGTGGTGATGTAGGTTTTGGTAAAACAGAAGTAGCTATGAGAGCTGCTTTTAAGGCTGTTATGGATGGAAAACAGGTAGCTATCCTTTCTCCAACCACTGTTTTAGCTCAGCAGCATTACCAGACTTTCTCAAAACGCTTTAATTTTTATCCTATCAGGATTGCTGCCCTGAGTCGCTTTATTTCAAGGCCAGAGCAAAAAAGAGTAATAGGTGATGTATCTTTGGGGAAGATTGATATTATTATTGGAACCCATAGAATTCTCTCTGATGATGTTATATTTAAAGATCTGGGCTTATTTATCATTGATGAGGAACAGCGCTTTGGTGTTAAAGACAAGGAAAAATTAAAAAAATATCGGAATTCCGTTGATATTATTGCAATGACAGCTACACCTATTCCAAGGACCCTTCATATGTCATTGATGGGGGTAAGGGATCTGAGCCTAATTAAGACCCCACCTGCTGACAGGCTCTCTATTCAGACTTATGTGTCCCCATTTGATGAAGATATTATATCGCATGCAATAGAAAAGGAATTAGAGAGAGGGGGGCAGGTCTTTTTTGTCCACAATCGTGTTCAAACTATTGAGATAATGGCAGATACATTGCGCAGACTTGTTCCCAAAGCCAGGATTGGCATTGCCCATGGTCAGATGAGGGAGAGGGATTTAGAGAAGGCAATGATTAAATTTTTGGCCAAGGAGACAGATGTCCTTGTGTGCA
>JAFDDS010000232.1 GCA_019310745.1 Deltaproteobacteria bacterium
CCCCCATAGGCTGATGTATCATTATCCTGGAATGTGGAAGTGCAAACCGTTTTCCTTTGCTGCCAGCTGCTAATAAAAGGGCGGCCATGCTGCTGGCCTGTCCTGTGCAGATTGTAGTAATATCAGATTTTACATATTGCATCGTGTCATAGATAGCCAGTCCTGCGGTAATTGATCCTCCTGGGGAATTAATATAGAGATTTATATCCTTATCCGGATCTTCAGATTCCAGAAAAAGAAACTGGGCAATGATAATATTTGCCATATCATCGGTGACTTGCTCACCCATAAAGATAATCCTATCCTTTAGGAGGCGTGAGTAAATATCATATGCCCTCTCTCCTCGAGAGGTTTGTTCTACAACCATTGGTATCAGCATTTTATTTTAGCACCTTTCTATCTTTTTGTAGGCGTTCACAGGTTCAGAGTTCAGCGTTCAGGGTTACCTTTCTTTCCTTGACTTTGCTAGTAGGATGGTACAGATTTTCTGTGAACCCTGAACCATTGAACCCATGAACGGTTACCTATCTTTTTGGCTTTCTTCAGATATCTCTTGAACTTCAGTAATTGTAGCACAGTAAATCGGAGTCCCTTTGGAATAACTTCGACTTCGAGCCACGGTTCTCTATGTCCGTTTATCACCTAAGGCGCCAGGTAATTATTCCATGTGAGGGATCATATGGTGAGACCCTTACCTGGACTCGATCACCTTTCATGACTTTAATCCTCCTCTTTTTCATCCGTCCGCAAAGAACACCCCTGACAATGACATTATCCTCACATTCAACTTCCACGGTCCCGTAACCCAGAACCCTGGCCACTACGCCTTCCAGTTGGATTAAATCCTCTCGACTCAAGATACACCTTTCACGGTATCAGCGCAGGCTTCTATTAGTATATGCATCGTATCAGATCCTTTTTAGTCGATAGGCCAAACACCCCCTATCAGGAGGTTTTGATCCTTAACCCTCTAGAGGGGAATCAAAGGGTAAGCCACAAACATAAAGAAGCGGAGATGGCACGTTTGCCTGAGCAAAAGTATCCACTCAGCGGTTACTCTGATTTATTTTTCTTAAAAAATGGTTCAAACAGATCGATTGGAATCGGAAAGAGGATGGTTGAATTGCTCTCAGCTGAAACCTCCCTGAGGGTTTGAAGGTACTCCCTGAGGGTTTGAAGGTATCTTAGCTGCAGGGCATAGGGAAAATCTTCTATCGTTTTGGCTGCCTCTGCCAGTTTGCCAGCAGCCTGAGATTCACCTTCGGCATTGATGACCTTTGCCCTTCTCTCTCTTTCAGCCTCTGCCTGTTTGGCCATAGCCCGCTGCATTTCCTGGGGAAGATCGATGTGTTTTACCTCCACATTGGAGACCTTGATCCCCCAGGGATCGGTATGTTTATCGAGTATGGAGGCCAGTGTGGTGTTTATCTTATCCCTCTCTGATAAGAGCTCATCCAGCTCAACCTGTCCGCACACACTCCTGAGGGTTGTCTGGGCAAGCTGAGAGGTAGCAAAAAGGTAGTTTTCCACCTCAATTATGGCATTGTTTGGATCCATGACCCTAAAATAGATAACCGCATTCACCTTAAGGGAGACATTATCCTTTGTGATCACATCCTGGGGAGGAACATCCATAACCACAAGGCGAAGGCTAACCTTAACCAACTTATCAACAATCGGGATAATGATAACAAGACCGGGTCCCTTGGTGTTTATTACCCTTCCTAACCGAAAAACAACCCCTCTCTCATACTCTCTCAAAACTTTGATGGCCGTGCTTAAAAAAAGTATAATCAATATTATTGCAAGAATATAAAACATAATAGCCTCCTTTAGCTATTGATTGCACCATGCAATAGGGAATCTATCTGCTGCAAAAGACTGGGCATAAGTAACTATCCCTAGTAGTCCAGTCAAACCCTGGGGGCCGGTATCCTATCAGAATCAGATCTCTACCCCCTGTTTTACTCAGCTACTCTAAAATCTCCAGGACAGATCTTTTTTTCATCTTGGCCGAGGCAGCACCAAGTATCGTTCTGATCGCCATGGCGGTTCTTCCTTGTTTGCCAATTATCTTGCCCATATCCTCTTTGGCTACCTTTAGTTCAATCACAGAGGTCTGCTCTCCCTCAAGTTCAGTTACACTTACTTCCTCCGGCTTATCAACAAGTGACTTTGCAATGTATTCAATCAGCTCTTTCATTTCAACTCACCTCCATTTTTGATTTCAGCACTATGTCATCTCAATGTGCCATTGAAGGAGATCTCAGTAATCCTTACTCCTTTCGTACAAACGTAGGAGGCCTGGTGATGGAAACTTCCTTTTGGTTGAGGTTATTATAGGATAAAGGCGCTTGTAGGTCAATGGAAAGGAATCTCAGGCCTGTATCCGAAATGTTCAATTGAGAGATGGGAGTTTTGGCACTATCACTGTTCACTCTCACCAATACACGTTCTTACCAGTGAGGCAAGTCCTCTCTTTTGGTAATCGAACTCGGCCACAAGCCCTTTCAGGTTATCGGGTAACCTCCTGTAGCCCCACAAGTACCGCCTTTTTGTCTCTTCTATGCCATTTCGGATAAAGTAATAGGGCAGATTTACATGGAAAAATGATATGCCGTCGGCATCTCTCAAAATGTCGGCATGTCTGGTGCCTCCTGTTTCATGATAGAAGACCAGAAAAAAGCTATCATCGGCTAATTTTTTACTTATGGTGTACTCTTTCATTATTTCTGCCAGGATCTTAGCACTGTTTGAGGCATGGGCACCTTTAAACTCATCGTAATTTTGATAATCTTCGCGCCTTACTTTTCGCTCCTCAATGGCTCTCTCGATATCATGACCCAAGGCAGCTATTTGCAGGGCCTCGTCAGCATCAGGCTTTAGCCGGAGCAGCCACTCCAAGGTATTCTTCGAGTGGATTGGGTCTTCAGGAACTAGAGATGTATTAATAATCTCCTCAATCCTCTTTTTTACACAATCAATATTATCCATTTTTGCGTAGAACCACTATCCTCCTGGCATTCTCTGCATTCATTAAAAGGGCGATTACAACAAGGACTGAGAGAGGCTGATTGAGTAAAGCCCCCAGAAATATGATAAACATTCTAACATCACGCCCCATTCTGAAATAGTACTTTCCTGGTACAAGTTTTCTCTTCATCAAACCGTCATACTTGTCTGCCGTATAGCTATTCATGAAGGTGCCTATGATTGCCAGAAAGCCAATGAAAGGGGCAAAAATATCCCTATTGACAGCATAGACATAATAGGTCAAACCAAAGAGAAGAAAGGCATCGGCATAGCGGTCTAAGACAGCGTCAAACCATCCACCAAATTCTGTAACCTGGAATTTCAACCGCGCTATTTCCCCGTCACAGCCATCAATAACAGATGCTACCTGTGCCAGTAGTGCACCAATAACCAAATTACTATATCCCCCCAAAAAGAAAAAAAGGGCGCCCACCATAGCAAGGATAAAGGAGAAGAACGAAACATGGTTTGGGGTAATATCTGTTCTTAGAAGATGCCGTGTAATCCTGGTTGATAGGGGTCTGTTTAAGTGCCTTGATATAGGTCCGTCAGAGGTCTTTTTCAAAGTATCTAAAAGCTTCTTTTCCGCTTTTTTAAATGTCTCCTCATTATCCACATCAATCGAGTAGGCATCTTTAATATCAAAGGCTTGGACCTTTCCCTTGCTGGCTAGCACTCGTATTCCCCCTGAAATGGAGCTATCGCCATTGTGTAAACTTTCTTCGATGGATCTGAACAGTGCCGGGGAACAAAGAAAAATTCCTGTATCATAGGCGTTATAGTTCTTGATATTCTTTCCTATATCTAAAATCCTGTTGTCCTCCACAAGCACTTTGGTAACATCATTAACATCAACAAGCTTATTTTTAT
>JAFDDS010000233.1 GCA_019310745.1 Deltaproteobacteria bacterium
GTAATTCCAGCCTCCAAATTGATTTCTGTATCCAGGGCATAGAGCTTGAAATAATATCTATGTGTACCACCAGGAGGACATGGGCCTCCATAACCAAATTTCCGAAAATCATTTATTCCATGTTTTGCGCCATTTTGAATTATCTTTTCAGGTGGTATTTTAGCAGGCAACTCCATTATGTGTGCTGGTATATTAAAGAGCACCCAATGTACCCATGTACCCATTGGCGCATCAGGATCATCACAGATAAGAGCAAGGCTTTTTGTGCCATCAGGAACACCACTCCATGCCAGTGGGGGAGAAATATCTTCCCCATCGCAGGTATATTCCTGTGGAACCATGCTACCTTCAGTAAAAACAGTGCTTGTAATTGTAATCGCCATCTTTTTACCTCCTCTTATTTTAGCGTCTGACTTGGACGCTGTGCTTAAGAGTTATTCATGAAAGAAACGTTACCCTGAGCAAACATACAATTCTTTGAAATATTATTACACTCTATATTATTTCAAAATTCTTAATAAAATTTATCCGCACTAAGATAAAATTACATTACATCGCCATCTGTGGGGTTTCAAGCCTAAAACCGGCTGATGGCTGTTCGCTAAAAGTTTAAGGCCTATATATCTACTTCTTGTATCCAGCTGGCATGAGAAGGAGGGGCTCATGGGTGCTTTTAATCCCCATAACCTGGATAACCTTCTGGTCCGCAAAGGCTCCCACAATCCCTGCTTCCAGTCCCAAAGCCTGAGATTGAAGAAAGATATTCTGCCCTATATGTCCTGCTTCAATCATTGCATACCTCACTCCTCTCTGGCCATATTTACCCATAATTCGACTGTATTCTGCAGTAATAACAAAAGTAATTGGGGCATAAGACATCCACATCTGCTCTAATGAGGCCATTGCAATATCCCTTCTCATATCTCCTTCCTTGGTAAGGGAAAAGGAATGGGTAGCAGGCTCATATAGGTAAACGCCAGGATTTAATCCTTCAATACAATCTTCTCCAACCGCTCCGTAAATATCCATAGGATACAATGCCCCGGCAGATGGTGCAGCCCTTTTAAATCCTGCTGGATCTGTAATTCCCTGGGCTGCCCAGAGTAACTGGGAAAGTTGCGTGAGAGTAAGGGCCTTACTATGAAAGGATCTAACAGTTCTTCTTTGATGGATTGTCATTTCAAGAGACACATCTCCATCTGTTGTAGGATCAGGTAGCTGCATGCTCTCAACTCCTTTCCTTATAAGAGGAATCTTTTTTACGTTAGGCAAAACTCTATGAGGGGTTAAAAGAGATCCGCACAGGCAAACAAAGCCTATTAATTTGCAAAACCCTCTTCTTGTCAATGCAATGCCGGACATAGCTGAATCGATTTTATCTATGAATTAAGAGGCGTTGCCCCGAAAATGGAGTACTGAAGTGATGAATTCAATACGTTATAAATTTTATTGCCGTTATATCACCCTCCATTCATTGGCATAAACATTCATCCTTTTTGCTCTTACAAAGCCAATGAGGGTTATTCCCATCTCTGCTGCTAATCTCACAGCCAAATTTGTGGGAGCCGATTTTGAGATCAGTATAGGAATATTTCTTTTTGCCACGTTACACAATATCTCTGATGAAATCCTACAGCTTGTGACTACCATTCGCTCTTTCATTGGTATATCTTTCAAAATGCATTCACCAAACAATTTATCAAGGGCATTATTTCTGCTAATATCTTCTTTGAAGGCCAGAATATCTTTTTTCTCACACAGTGCCACAGAGTGAACACCACCAGTAGAGATAAAAATCTCGGAGCGATGTTGAAACTCTTCTACTAAAGAAACAATATCACGAGATACAACAGAAATGCGAGATTCTACTATGGGTCGTGCCTTACTATTGGCAGCATTATACACTGCGCTTAATGATAATGGCTTTAAATGGTTATCCTTTTCTGTCTCCACCCACACTATACACTTACTATCATCAAGGTCGACTTTTGTTATCTCTTCCTTGCTTTTTAGTATACCTTTAGAGAAAAGAAAACCGATTGCAAGAAATTTTAGATCGTTGGGTGAACAAGGCAATGTTATAAGCCTCTGATTATTTACAACGATGGTTAGCTGAGCCTCAGTAACAACTACATCCTCTATTTTCCTTTTTCCTTTCCCTGTAACCCTCATTACAGAAAGTCTCTCAATAGTGTCCATTACCCTTCTTCCTCCCAATCATCAGCCGTGACCATTCACCCCAAATAGGGCTAGGGTTTCACTGTTACCATCAATCCATGAAACAATAACACAGAAACTTCATAAACTATCGGCTACAAAGAGAAGAATTTCAAGGACAAAAATTGACTCACTCGTAAAAAGTCTTTTGCGAGCGATTTTGGCCACTTTTGGAAAAAGATTCATAAAATGCTGAGCGTTTAAATCGCCAAACTGTGTGAGGCCTTTAGGCCGAGTTTTTGGCGATTAGCAAAGCATTCCATGAATCCCAAAATGGGCATCATGAGCGAGTAAAAGGACTTTTTGAGAGAACATCAACTTTATTATCAAGAAAATGGATAGAGAATGTGGCAATTTCCTGACTTTAGAACTTTTATTGTTCCTAATAATATTGTATAGGTAGTGACATTAGGTGAAAGATGAGAATACTTTTGACAAACGATGATGGCATATTAGCAGAGGGTCTCAAAGCCCTTTATGAAGAGTTAAAGGGTGATTTTGAACTTTCTGTGGTTGCCCCTGAAACGGAGATGAGTGCAGTAGGACACGCCATTACCCTGTCTAACCCATTACGGGTGACGCGGTTCAAGAAAAACGGGGCTTTCTTTGGCTA
>JAFDDS010000234.1 GCA_019310745.1 Deltaproteobacteria bacterium
CCCGTTCTGAGCCTTTTGCAATACCTAAAAATTTCTTCCATCCTCGTTAAAAAAATATGAGATATGTAAATGCCTCATAATATAAAAACAACTCGTCAGCAGATAATCACCCTTTTAAGCGAAAATGATATGAGTGCCAGGGAACTCTCCCAGGCGATGGGAATTCGGGAAAAAGAAGTTTATGAGCATCTCCCTCACATTGCACGCTCTGTAGCAGCCCAAAGAAAAAAGGTGATTATCCGGCCTTCCTCCTGCCTCGCATGTGGATATGTGTTTAAAGACCGAAGGCGCTTCACCCGCCCAAGTCGTTGCCCGCGCTGCAGAAGAACGCACCTTCAAGAGCCAATGTATAAAGTCTGTGAGCAATAACCTCCATTACTTTTCACTCCCACCTGTTGCATAAACAGAAAATTCGAATAACACCCATATCAAATACCACCCCTTCAAAGGGTGGCTTGAGGGGGTGTCCCCATCTACTCCATCCATAATTTGTCTTGACAAAAGCTTTTTGGATAATATAAAATATCTAATAATTTGTATTATCAATATAGAATAATATGATATATTATCCCCGAAAATTACAGAAGAAACTCTTCCCTTGGCTCGATAATCCTGATGCCATCATCATCTTGGGAGCTCGTCGAGTAGGTAAAACCTCTCTTTTGGAACTTTTAAAAAAAGATCTGATAAAAAAGTGGGGAGCTGCAAAAAATATCGTAACGTATAATTTAGAAGATTCAGACCAACTGGCCGCCCTTAACAGGGATCCGAAATATTTCAAAGAGTATCTCATTTTTTCTGGTGCTGATCCCCAGAAAGAATCTGTAATAATGATCGATGAGGTTCAATATCTGGATGATCCTTCTCATTTTTTGAAATACCTGGCTGATTTTGAGCCAACACTCAAGTTAATTGTAACAGGTTCTACCTCTTTAGCCGTAAAAAGATTCAAGGATGGTATGACCGGAAGGAAGAAGACTTTTACCTTATTTCCTCTCGATTTTCAGGAATTTTTATTGTTCAAGGAAAAAAGAATGCTTTCATCTGTGTTGGAAGAATTTCACTTTAGGAATCTGCTAGTAAAAAAGGGAGAGATAGATCCTGAAAGAATTAAACCCTTTAATCATGAAATGAAAGCCCTGTTTGAAGAATATGTCCTCTATGGCGGCTATCCAAAGGTAGTTTTGACAAAATCACAAGAGGATAAGCTCGAGGAATTGAGGGAGCTATTTGAAACCTATGAATTAAAAGACGTCAATGTCCTATTTGATGTAGCTAATCTCCCGGTTTTTCGAAACCTTTTTAAGCTATTGGCAGGAAGTATCGGGAATCTTCTCAATGTTAATGAACTTTCAGGCACACTTGGAATCGGGAGGGATACCATCAGGCGCTATCTTTCGATCCTGGAAAATACCTTTATTATCTGTGTCCTCCCCCCATTTCATAGCAATATCCGAAAAGAGTTAACAAAGATGCCAAAGATATATTTTTTAGATACTGGATTGAGAAATTTTGCCTTAAGAAATTTTGGTGAAATAAGCTTCCGTCCGGATAAAGGCCCTTTATTTGAAAATGCAATTTTTGGTGAGCTTTATAAAAATTTGGGTGTGATAGAGCAACTTTTTTTTTGGAGAACCTTATCGAAAACAGAAGCTGATTTTATCCTTATTGGTAATCAAAAATGGGTATTTGAGGCAAAACTTACACCGAATCACCGCCTAAAACAGCCTGCGGGCTTAAGAGCTTTTTGTAAAATCTACCCAGACTTTCAACAGGTTGTAGTAACGTTTGATCGATTAGCAAGTAATGAAGAGATCTCTTACTTACCCGGATGGGTAATATAAGGAGATTCTGGTACTACGATGCCATTCTTTTGATGACCTTCATGATACCTTATTTTGAAAGCTTTCTCCCATATATTCTGGGTGACATTTTCTGTGGAATAATATATAGTGTTTCATTCAGTTAATATGCCTGTTCAGTGCGAATTGAATAGTGCCTCTTCAGCATCACATCACGAACCTGATCCAGTAACTTCATTCATATCACACACTCTATTTCAGTGTTTTTCAATTTCAATATTACGCGCATTATTGGCAAATATTTTGAATTTATTGAATAATTTCAATATCAATTTTGTTTTGCAGTAATATAACACTGCATATAGGCAGTATAATCCTTATGTTATGTGTAATAAGGTAAATACAATGGAAGAAATTATGGAGGATTGCATGACAAATAAAAAAGATGATAAGAGCACATGGGCTATTGGTGGAGGTATAATGATAGGTATTGGTGTTGGATTTTTTTTCTTACAGAAATCTCCTTTAGCATTTGTTGGATCAATATTGGTAGGATTAGGTATAGGTCTGGTGATAACTGCTATAATCTCAAGTAAAAAAGAGTAAAAATAAAACTTTAAAATTATCCTTCGGAACGTTGCACATAATTTTTATCCTAACCGAGAACATAACAACGATTAAGAGGTTATTTCCATTTTCACTTTCGCAACACCCAAATCGTACTATGCACGACTTCTCTTAACCCCGATGTTGAGAATAAATGATAAAAAAACACATAACAATGGTTTTCAGCAGAGAGAAACATGCGCCTGCTGAAACCAGCCGTTAGACTGCCAGGCCTTCCGGGCCACGGCGCAGGAGGCGACTTGAGCAAGTGGGTATCGGTCCTTCTCCTCACCGGGGTTGGGCCGGCACAGCACGGGGTATGATCGTCGACAAGACGCAATCGGTCCCACATCACCCTTGGGGGTGATGTGGCGGCGGCAGACAGTGAAAGGGGGGAAGACTATGGAGCAAAACCGAG
>JAFDDS010000235.1 GCA_019310745.1 Deltaproteobacteria bacterium
TTTAGCTGCCAGAAACCTCATGAAAACAAAGGTTGGCAGAGCCTTCATTGCCATAAGGGATTCAGACATCGCTGCAGAGACACTGGGTGTTAACCTGACCTACTATAAAACTCTAGCCTTTGCTATCAGCGCATTTTATACAGGCATTGCTGGAGGATTAATGGCATTTTTGCTTGGCTTTATTAACCCAAGTAGCTTTAATTTTATTCTTTCAATCTATTTCCTGGCATTCGTTATTGTAGGAGGAGTTGGAACGATATTTGGCTCCATTATGGGTGGAGTTGTGATGACGTGGTTAATCCTCACGCTGGATAAAATTCAAGACTTGCCCTATCTTGGGAAACTTTTAATGACTATCTCGGAAAACTGGATGAGCGTTACTGGTATTCATAATGTATCGAGCATTTTCTTAGGATTAATAATTGTTTTAATTGTAGTCTTTGAGCCTCTTGGTCTCTACGGCTTCTGGATAAGGACAAAAATTTATTGGAAAACATGGCCATTTTAATGGCAGTGTCTAAAATGAGTTAAAGTGTCTAAAATACCTAAAGTTATAGATAGGATTACGGGAGACTTCTTTCGGTAATATTTCTGAGAAATAAAAGGGGCTCAAAAGCACAGCTTATAAAAATGAGTCCAATATACCAAAATATTAGTTTGGAGTAATTAATAATATAAACTCAATTATTTAAATCATTTTTTTATTTCAACTTTAGGCACTGTAGCTCACTTATTAGAAAGGTAACACATCATGTTCTTACAGCTTTTAGTAAGCGGCATCTCTATAGGGAGTATCTATGCGCTAGTTGCCCTTGCCATGGTAATAATATACAAGACCTCAGAGGTGCCCAACTTTGCTCAGGGTGAAATGGCCATGATCACCACCTTTGTCGCATTTATGCTTCTTGACACCTTTGGCCAATCCTTTCTTATATCATTTACCGGAGCCTTGGTGTTTGCTGTCGCATTAGGGGCATTTTTGGAGTTTGTTTTCTTAAGAAGAGCAAAGGATCCCAATGTCCTCAGCCTAATACTTATTACCCTTGGATTTGAGATGATGCTTTATGGTCTTGCAAGCTGGAAATGGGGAGCAGAACAACAGAGCTTTCCTTTTCCTGTTTCAGACTTTGACATAGTTAATTTGGGCCAAGCTGTGGTCAGTTATCTGAATATCGCCACGCTTTTCGTTGCCCTTTTTCTCATGTTTATCCTCTTTCTTTTCTTTAAATATACCAAGGTGGGTATTGCCATGAAAGCTACCCAGCAAAATATGATAGCCGCGAGGATAAATGGTATCAGAGCCAATAGAATATTATCCATAACCTGGGGCATGAGTTCCTTTATTGGTGCTGTGGCTGGGATGATGTTGGCGCCCATAGCTACCCTGGACCCGAATTTGATGATGGATCCCCTGCTCAAAGGTTTTGCTGCTGCTGTTTTGGGTGGAATGACAACATTAGTTGGTTCTGTTATTGGAGGCTATATCCTTGGTATTATCGAAACCCTGTTTGGTGGATACGTTTCTTTGCAATTTAAATCCATAGTAGCGTTTTTAATCATCGTTCTCGTTCTCTGCTTCAAGCCAAGTGGCCTTTTTGCCAAACACTATGTCAGAAGGGTTTAATGAGTTTGTTGGCCCAGTGAAATACGCTGCGCTGTTACCTACGGTAAATTTCACGGGCTAAAGGTTTGTTACGTAAGGATGGTTTATGGGTACTGTTGAAAAACAAATACAGCCTGAGGTTGCTAAAGAATCCATTTTTTCTATCATCGGCCCTAACGGTGCTGGAAAAACGACTATCTTCAACTGCATCAGTGGTCTTTATACGCCAGATAGTGGGAAAATAGTCTTTAAGGATGAAGAGGTACTCGGTTTAAAGCCTCACAAGATCGCCATGAAGGGAATTGCCCGTACTTTTCAGAATATTGAGCTCTTCTCCAGGATGACAACAATGGAAAATCTGATGCTGGGCAGGCATATCCATATTAAAACAGGTGTATTGAGTGGAGCTACTTTTTTTAGACGAAAATCACGAGCCGCCCTTGAAGAGATACGGCATAGAGAGCGGGTAGAACAGATCATTGATCTGCTTGATTTGCAAGCTGCCCGAAACCAATTTGTTGGAGGCCTTCCCTATGGAACCCAGAAGCTTATCGAATTAGGGAGGGCTTTAGCCCTTGAGCCTGAACTTTTACTCCTTGATGAACCCTCGGCCGGAATGAATACAGAAGAAAAACAGGATCTTATCTTCTGGATTAAGGATATACAGGATGAACTGGGAGTTACAATCCTATTAATAGAACACGACATGAAGGTGGTCATGGATATATCGGACCGGATCCTGGCCATCAATTTTGGCAAATTTATCACTGAAGGCGGTCCTGAAGAGGTCCAGAAACACCCTGAGGTCTTGAAGGCTTACTTAGGGGAGGATGAAATTATTGAGCAAACTGCTTGAGATAAAAAATATAGAGACATTCTATACTCTAATTTATGCCTTGCGGGGTGTATCACTAACCGTAGATGAAGGAACCATTACGGCTATCTTAGGAAATAATGGGGCAGGAAAATCAACTATATTGAAAACGGTTATGGGTTTGATTGAGGATCAACCGGACAAGGGAACCATAGAATTTACCGGAAAGAGAATCGATGGTAAGGACCCTGAACAGATAGTCAGGTTAGGTATTTCGTATGTTCCAGAAGGACGTGAGGTGTTTGAGGAGCTCACAGTAAGAGAAAACTTACTTATGGGAGCTTACTGCAGGCATGACAGAGCTGGAATCAAAAAAGACTTTACAAAAATCTACACCTATTTTCCCGTCCTTATGGAAAGAGAAGATCAACTCGCCGGAACACTCTCAGGTGGTGAACAACAGATGCTGGCAATAGGACGGGCCTTGATGAACATGCCGAAACTACTCTTCTTGGATGAGCCATCCTTAGGGCTTTCACCCATCCTGGTTGCACAAATATTTGGCATTATAAAGACCATAAATGAAGAGGGAGTTACAATACTCCTGGTAGAACAGAATGCACGGATGGCCCTAAAAATTGCCCATGTCGGCTTGATATTAGAGAATGGACGCTTCGTCATGAAGGGAAGCGCTCAGGAAATGATGGAAGATAAGGATGTCCAGGAATTTTATATGGGGATTAAGGCTGAAGAATCCGCCAAAGGGTATCAACGCTGGAAGAGGAAAAAAAGGTGGAGATAATGTGATGACCTTGGAAACCACGCCTCAAATATTCAAAGACACGGTTCAGAAGTATGGTGATCGCGTTGCCATACGCAAAAAAGAATATGGCATCTGGCATGATATCTCCTGGAATGAATATTACGATAGGGCCAAATATGTAGGCTCGGCACTTATATCCTTAGGCCTTAAAAAAGGTGATTGCGTCTCTATTATCGGTGACAACTGCCCCGAATGGGCGATCATAGATGTCGGAGCCCAATGTGCTGGTGGAGTGGCCGTGGGAGTTTATTCAACCAACGCCTGGCCACAGGTTGAGTATGTAATTGAGAATTCAGAATCAAAATTTTTCTTTGTAGAGAATGAGGAACAACTTGATAAGTGGCTCCATTTCAGGGATAAGGTTCCTTTTTTAAAAAAGGTTATCGTATGGGATCTGGAGGGTCTCAAGCACTTCAAAGACCCTATGGTTATGACATACAGTGAAATCTTGGAGGAAGGTCGTCTGATTATAGAAAAGGATTCAAATTTGTTTGAGAGCCGTATGGCCGAGGTCACTCCCGATGATCTTTCGATGCTTATCTATACCTCTGGTACAACCGGTCCACCTAAAGGAGCGATGTTAACTCATAGTAACCTGACGTGGATGGGTCAAGCTATCACCACAGATAACCCCATGTATGATACAGATGAGGTCATGTCATTCCTTCCACTCTGCCATATTTTTGAACAGCTCTTTTCTGTTCTTGGCCACATTCAAAACGGCTATATTGTGAACTTCATTGAGAGCCCAGATACGGTAACAGACAACATGATAGAGGTATCCCCCACAGTTGGGTATGCGGTCCCACGAATATGGGAAAAATATCTCTCTGCCGTCTATATTAAAATGTCGGACGCCACCTGGTTTAAAAAGCTCGTATTTTCCACCGCATTCAAGCTTGGTAAGAAAAGGGCTTCCCTAAGGATGGATTTCAAGAAGGTACCCTTTTATCTAGAGGTACTCTACCAGCTTGCATACTTTGCAGTCTTCAAAAAGCTCAAAGAAAGATTAGGGTTTGATCGTTTGCGGATTGCCTATTCCGGTGCTGCTCCTATCTCACCGGATGTTCTTCATTTTTTTCAATCCATCGGTGTCAACCTCATTGAGGGCTATGGCCAAACAGAGGGC
>JAFDDS010000236.1 GCA_019310745.1 Deltaproteobacteria bacterium
AAATATGTTCTCTGTTCCGGATCTAAATCCCCGTTCCTGGCCTCCCCCAAGGAGTAGCGGTTGAAGTTTAATGCCGGGCTTGATATACAACGCCCCTGCTCCCTGCGGACCATATAAATCATTAGATGATAAGGTTAAAAGATCGATGCCATCGGCTTGAACATCTATTGGGACATGTCCGGCGGCAGCAGTCGCATCTACATGGAGATACAAACCCTTTTCATGAACTATTTTGCTTATCTCTCTAATGGGCTCTATTGTGCCAATTTCATTATTGGCATACATGATCGAGGTTATTGTTGTGCTTTTCGTTATAACTTCATCAAGCTTTTTAAGATCCACTATGCCGTTTGAATAAGCTTTTTAAGATCCACTATGCCGTTTGAATGTACTGGTATAAGGTTTAGGGTAAACCCATTTTTCTGAAGCTCTTTCATGGGATTGAGTACTGACATGTGTTCTATGGCACTTGCCGCTACCTCTTTTCCCTTGCCTATATTCCTCAGTGCGGCTCCCTTGATAGCGAGATTATTCGCCTCTGTGGCGCTGCCAGTGAAGATAATAGTTTTCTCATTCTCCCCGTTAATGAGCTCGGCAACTTTTGCTAAGAATGGAGAGATGACGGATTGCCATAGTCGTGTTCGAGAAACCGCTTTGCAAATTCTAATACCCCTGGATCGATAGGCCTCGATGATATATGATCTAAGTATATATTCTCCATATTTCCATCCCTAAAACCACATTGTAGCGCCGGCATCTAATGCCAGATCGTTAAGGGTGGCGGCTCCAACTATTTTTAGTCCCGGTCTTAAATCGACCTTGTCCCAGCCCAACATCTGCTTCGATGCCTCGCAAACAAAAATCTCGATACCCATTTCTAAGGTCTTATCAATCATTTCTCCTACACTGGGAAACGTTCCAAGCTTAATTTTTTCCGCCTCACCAGGGAGCAATATTCTCAGTGCCTGACCCATATAATATATTGTCGGTTTGAGATCCGTGTGCTTCGCGGTTTGCGCCAGCACCAATGGAGAGTACTGCCGTTCTGGCGCGTCACTCGTTTGCACATATAAGATAAATGTATTGTCTTTCATTTTATGACCTCTTTTTGTGAGACATTGCTCAAATGAGCAGACTCATTTCATTTTTCTAATGTAAAAGGTTATTATTGCCCCTTCTTTCTCAAATTTCATAATCTCATGGCCAATTCTTTTAGCCCATCGCTTGATGTCTTCCTCTGCAGCAGGATCATCAGCTTCCACTTTAAGCACTTGGTTGACCTCGATCTTATCTATCTCCTCTTTTGTCTGGGCTATTGGGATCGGGCAATAGAGACCGACACAGTCCAATTCTGCATCTGGGATTATATCTGAACCCATCGTCGCTACTCCTTTGTTGTTGTTTTTTTTACCCCCCCTCCTTATACGCCAATGACCTCTTTTACCTCTGGCACCTCCTGTTTTAACGCTTTCTCTATACCCATCTTTAGGGTCATCTGACTCATTGCACATCCTGCACAGGCACCTGTGAGTTTTACCTTCACCACCCCATCAGGGCTTACCTCTACTAACTCTACATCCCCACCATCTGCTTGAAGCGATGGTCTTATTCTCTTTAATGTAGCTTCGACTTTCTCTTTCATCTCTCCTCCTTTTCTTAAAATGTTCTCATTCTTGCTTTTAATATGAAAAAATCTTTTATAATTTATTGATTGAGCAATTTCAATGCCAGATCCGGGCTTATAATCAGATCACAGAGGAACCAGACTCCAAAATTCCAATAAAAAAAACCACTTAAGGATTCACCTTACATGGTTTACAAACTTACTCTATCTGGTTTGTTGTCATCTCATTGATGAACAGGGCAGAGAGTCTGTCTAAATTTCGACTTAATGAAAGAGGCTAAACGATAAATTATTCATTAATTCCAAAAAGTTATCTTACAGTCTAATCCTGGACTCATATGTATTACTTTTGTGCATACAGGATCACTCCCCCTCATATATAATTATCGAGGAATTCTTTAGGACTAAAAATCCTTATGCCCATATAATCCTGTATCGCTATGAGAGCTTTGTCTCCTGAAATGATAAAGCCAGCTTTCAAAGCAACAGCACATTCAATGAACTTGTCATCATCTGGATCTTCTTCGACTAAATGCAGTTCGGGTGTTTTTGCGGAGAAAAGAACATGAAAACCATGTGCAAAAAGACTTAATAGTTCGCTTAGCTCTCGCTCATTCTTTAACCCAAACCGTTGAAGAACCTCTATGTATTCGTTGATGATTGGTCTGGAAAGGCAAAGAGTGAGTTGACCGGACTTCCATAGGTCCACGATCTTCCGAGGATTACCGCCAAAGAAGGAGGAAACGAAAACGTTTGTATCAACCACAACCTTGATCACTTCTTTGTTCTCACTTCCTGAATGACACGTTTAATGTCTTGTGGGCCAAATCTACGAGATGTTAATTTGGCACTGATACGCTTCCATAGATCGTCAATATATAGGCCTATGTCGCGATCCTTGACGTAATCTTCGAGCAATTCCCTGACAACTTCACTAATACTCTTACCCTCAGTCTTGGCGAGGTTATTAACCTTGGTTTTGAGTTCAGGATCGATTCGGACAATCATTTGGGTTGACATTGTGCGCCTCCGATAAGATTGATATACTGTTTATACAATATATATTACGAATGTGCAAGGTCAAAAGTAGTATTGCGTTAGAATGGAGGGAAAAACACTATAAATAGATATGCAGAAAAATTTCTTTGTAGGTTAATACTGTTTTGTCTTTTGCAGAATTCCTTGCTGTGTTGGTGGGTTAGAAAAAGTTTTCAGCGCGATTGACAATAGATTGAGTTCTTGACTGAATTCTTTCGTGAGGAGGTGGGGTTTTTCTGTAATGCGGGCATGCTTGTTTTAGACAGGAAGAGAATTCCGCGATTCAAATACTGACCTCAGATCAGATTTACCGATTTTGGCTCAAAGCAGTTTTCGGTAAAAGTGGCTGCTGGGAGAGAAATGCAACCCAATCATTATCTGTGACGGAGGCCAAAGCATTTCATTTCATTCCCTGAAGGGCTTGCAAATCTGGGGACACTATACTAGTTTAAGCTTCGAACGAGGCAATATTGTAGAAAACTGGTATGGTGTCCCCAGATTTATGGGTCCGAGCAACGGACAGGGGCTGTGTGTGAGGTAATCATTCAAACACAACAATAGCCTTGATCCCGATGGGTGACTGGTGCGGGTCAGTGTTTG
>JAFDDS010000237.1 GCA_019310745.1 Deltaproteobacteria bacterium
GGAAAAAATCCCATCGCTATTGTCATCCCGTGTCATCGAGTGATCGGAAGCAATGGAAGTCTGACCGGATTTGGGGGTGGACTTGACGTAAAACAACAACTCATCAATTTAGAGCAGACCGCATAATGAGTCTGTTACCTCAAAATTGTACATTACGGCTAAATACATGCAGGTCCAAAAGCTCCAAAAAGTTTCTATTACCTGAAGAAATATGCTATAAATCTTCATAAGTTTCAGGTGCACATTAAGGCAAGATATATGCTATTTTGATAAGTCAAAAAAAGTCCCTTGCGGTTTAATAATATAGTTTTGTGTAATAAATAGGAGTTGTAATGGGATCAATTGAAACCACTAAGGATATATCTTCAGAATTAACCATAAATATAGCTAAAGGTAAGATAATGGCAGAAGACCTTTTGAATTGGGTCTCGGACTATTATTCTGGAACTGTTACTAAATTGATTTTGTGGAATTGCATTGAAGCAGATCTATCGAATATAACCTCAGAAGAATTCGAGAAAATAGCTAGATTGGTCAAAAAAAGATCTGATATTAGGAAGAGTGGTAAGACGGCTTTCGTTTTTAATAGGGATGTTGAGTTCGGTCTTGGAAGAATGTATGAGGCCTTATCAAAGATAGAGGATATCCAATCTGAAAACAAGACCTTTCGAGACATGACAGAAGCAAAAAAATGGCTTGGTGTATGAAGTCAGCAATTAATTAATACAGAACCATGTCGTTCGCTAAAAGTCTTAATATAGGCTATCTATTTACAATTCTAGAAATCCCAAAAAGTTGCTATTACTTAACGCTATATGCTATAAATGCTGATATATTTCAGATGTGTATTAAGGCAAGTTATCGTAACTTTAAAAAAATGACATATTAGTGTTATTTTATATAAAATTTCATAGTAAAAAAATGCTTCTCGTTATAGTTTCTGTTAATTTATAAAAGGGAGGAAGGCAATGAGAAAACAGATGGTGTTAATTGTACTTGTGTTACTTTCAGTTTTTCTTGTATTTGGGTCTTCGCTTGCCTGGCAGGGAAGAATGGCCGGTATGGGAGATCCCTACGGGCTCACACCGGATGATTCGGACTTTCTCATCCATCCGGCATTAATTGTAGGGGACAAAGGCTTTGATTTTTACAGTCACCTCGATTTCAAGTACACAGGTATCAGTAAGTGGGACATTGATATTGATATCCCCAATCCCATGCTGCCCTGGAGTGAATCATTTGATTCTGCTGGAGATCAATTTGATTATGGAGCCCTAATGGGCCCTGTGATGGACTTAGGAACCGGAAGAATAGGTATCTTTTTAGCCTATGAAGGCATGAATCGGGATATAGAAGGTGATGCCGATTATACTTATAACTTTAGCGTTCTGCCCTTTCCGAGCACGTCCGCTGACTATAACCTTGAAAGTGATATCCATAATTTTTCCCTGAGACTTATTTATGGACTTCCCATTGATGTCAATTGCCTCAACGTCGGCGCTGAAGTAAAAATATCTTACATTGATGAAAACCAGAGAAATGAATTGGAAGACAATGCTGGAGTATCTTTTCTAAATCTTGTGACCACTACCTTGCGGAATCATTTTGAAGCTAACACATTATGGTTTCAAGTGCCGTATGAGTCTGATTACTGGCAGGCAGATTTCAAGGGATCTGCTAATGGACGGATATGCCTGGACGATATGATGCCGATTGATGTGACATTATCCTTTGGCGGTGGATTTATTTTTGCTGGTGACAATGAATATAAATATGAAGCAGAATATCCAGCTCCGGTATCCGCCTCACCTGATCTTGATGCGGACGGGGATATCGGTGGCTTTACTCTAGGCGGAGACCTGTGGGTAAGGGTGCCCGTTTCTGATACGTTAGCCCTTCCTTTCCTGGTTGGTGTGCATTACAATGAAAAGAACCGGGACGGTAAAGGCGTATTGAATGGTGTGGTATTGGATTCGGATTTCGATTATGAACACAAAGAGGAAAGCTTTGTGGTAGATGCCGGGGGCGGGATTGATATAAAACTCAGCGACAGCTCCCGTGGCACCGCGGGACTGTTTTATACGTATCTTGATTGCAGCGACGACGT
Source organism: Deltaproteobacteria bacterium (assembly GCA_019310745.1). Next base: position 2,108 of record JAFDDS010000237.1, read on the forward strand.
ATTGATTACATATGATTCTCCAGCACCGCCTCCCCCTCCGGCAATTTACGAAGACAGTGTACCGGACTACACTGAACACAGGGTAACACTGAAGCTGGGATGGGAAACAGATCTATCGTCAACTACCACTTTTCGAACCGGATTTACCACATTTTATGGATTCATTGAAAAAGAATATGAATATCAAATTTCCTTTCCTCCTATCCCTTCTTCTCTTTTGGGTCAAAGAGATGAAGTATCAATGGATGGCCAACAGTGGGGCATTGCTGCTTCAATAGGCGGATCATTCAAGATGGCTAGTGTAACGCTTGAACCGTATATTAACGCCGGTTACAGAGACCTTGATCTGGATGGAAATATCGACGTAGTCACTGGATCTTCAGGGCCTTTAAGAGGACGAACGGGGTATGGCGATGTAGAAGAATCCCGTGAAGAGTGGTTTGTAGGGGGCGGGCTTTCCATTTTATTTGGCAATTAGAAAACTTATCTAAATACATTTAAGGGCGGGGACTTCCCCCGCCCTTCTTTATGGGATATTAGCCAAATTTTTTGCAAATCAATCAAGGTTTCAAAAATTGCAGATTATGTCTATTAATCTTCAATTAAACCTTTGTAGCAAAAAGTTACGATTACGTTATGATATATGCAATTTTTCTTAACAAAAAAATAAGGGCTGAGATTATAATTTTAG
>JAFDDS010000238.1 GCA_019310745.1 Deltaproteobacteria bacterium
CTCTTCCTCCTACGATAATCATGGCCCACATGAGAAAAGTTTCGATAGGTCTAAAATTCTCAGGAGAAATAAAGGTTATATAGTGGGCAAACAGCGCACCAGCCAGGCCTGCAACTATTCCAGCCACGACCATGGCCTGAAGTTTCAGCTTTTGAGTGTCTTTGCCCAGACTCAAACAAAGCTCTTCCTCGTCTCTGATAGCTTTGATGTCTCTTCCGAATGGAGAGTTCGTAAGCAAAGTTAGAAAAAGGTAAACGATAGCGATGCAGGCGATCACGAAAAGCAGGTAAAAGAGAGGGTAAATGTCTTTTGAGAATAGCGCCGCCAAGGGTTGGGGAATGCTCATCACGCCGAAAGGCCCCGCGGTCAACCACTCTTCATTCAGCGCCACCAATCGCACCACCTCTCCGCTGGCCAGAGTGGCGATAGCCCAATAATCAGACTTTAGGGATTTTGTTGGGATACTCATTATATACCCGAGGAATCCGCTTAGAGCCATTCCCGCCAAGAAACCTACGACTATAGGCGCTCCCGCTTTTGTGACCAAAAGCGATGACGTATAGGCGCCGATGCAGAAAAAGGCAACCTGACCAAAATTTATTAATCCTGTAAAACCCACTTGAAAGTTCAAGCTCATGGCAAGCAGGCTATATATACCGATCATCGTCAAAAGATAGATGAGAAAGTTGATTACGGTCATTCTATTTCTTCCTTAAAATTCCGGTTGGCTTGAAGAGCAAGACAATTATTAAGATGACAAAGCTTATTGCCGATTTATAACCTGTGCTTATTTGAATCGGATCAACGCTGAATACCCCCCCTAAATTTACTAACCAGCTAAGATCAAAAGCCAGAATAACATTTTCAGCAAAGGCCAAAGTAAGTGCCCCTAACATCGCACCATAAGGATTACCAATACCTCCCAATATAGCAGCACAGAAGACTGGAATGATCATATCAAAACCCAACCTGGGATAAAGGAGGTGCTCCATTGCGATCATACATCCTCCCACTACACCATAAGCGCTGGCTGTAAACCACATCCATTGGATCATTTTCTCAGAATCGATAGCACAAGCACTTGCCAAGTCCCTGTTATCAGAAATAGCTCGCAGGGCCTTTCCGAATGTTGTTCGTTGCAATAGCAAATGAAATGCTATCATGGAAATCAAGGCCACCAGCATTATCTCTATCTGAAGATCGGTGATCCTTGCCCCCAGTATTTCAATGGGCTTTTTTATGGGCATGCCGTATGTCTTCGCATGACTGGTCCATATTAATCGCATGAGATTTCTCAAAGCAATTGCGGTGCCCATCGATGCAATCATCAAGGTTACCGGTTTCGCATTGATCATTCGCAAGCGCTTGAAAATAGCTCTATCTATCAAAATACTAACCCCCCCAGTAACAAAAGCAGCCAATATCACTGATAAGATCAAATTTAGACCAATTATCCGATGGAATACATAGGCAAAAAAAGCCCCTAGAACCGCATAGTCGGGATGAGCAAAGTTGGCAAATTTCAAAATATCAAAGACCATTGTGAGACCAATAGCTAACAGACTCAGTTCGGAACCTCTGATCAGGCTGTTTACTATTATTTGGGAAAGGTTCATATTTTAACACTCTATGGATTCATATTGAAGAGGCCCCACCGATCGGGGTGGATCGGCAGGGCCGGCTGTTTTGTGTGTTGTCAATTTACACATGAGACAATCAGCCTCGGTGGAGACTGAGCTCATTACTTATAAAGGACAATTTTTCCACTCTTTACAATCACTTTTTCGTAATTCCCATATCCCTGCATACCGTCCTCGTCAAATCTCTTATCACCTCCCGTGGACTGTCCCTTGTACCAGTCATCAATCTTACGCATATTATCTCGAATCGCTTTTGGATCTGTTGATTGGGCGAAATTGGCAGCCATTGCAATCAGAATCAGGGCATCGTAATTCATGGCGGCATAAGCGGTTATGGGATCACGTCCCAGGTATTTCTTAAATTTGTCTATATACAAAGAACCAGGCTCTAAAGGATTAAGGCCTTTTATACCTTCAACCACTTGCGGGATTTCCTTCACAGCGGATGCGAAGCTTGATGTCATCTCCGGTACATACCAGGGAACTTTGTTCACATCAAGTAACCCCATTTCATAGGCTTGTTTGGCGGCCACCATTCCCTCTTTGGCATAAAAAGTAGCTATGACTGCTTCCGGTTTTTTTGCAAACAATCGCTGCAGCTCCGCTTTGTAGTCTACCTTATTCAACTCATATACCACTTCGGTCACAATTTCAGCGCCCAAGGCCTTCAGGTTCTTAAGGGTTTCCTTCATGAGCATTTTGCCAAACGCGTTGTTCATGAACATGGTAGCAAATTTCTTTTTTCCCGAATCTTGAGTAGCAAAATCTGCAATCACCTTGCCCTTGTAATTATCCAATACATTGGTCAAGAAAATGTAATCACCCACCTCACGGAACAGTGGCGAGGTCGGTGGCTGGAATACAGCAAGAATCCCTTTCTCTTGACAGTATTTGGCAATAGGTAAAGCCACTCCACTGGAAAATCCACCGGATATCACCTGTACCTTGTCCACGTCGATTAGTTTTCGTGCAGCATCCATCCCAGGTGCAGGCCGAGTTTCAGTGTCTTCGATAATTAATTCTACCGGTTTTCCTAAAACGCCTCCGGCTGCATTGATTTCTTCTTGTGCCAATTTGAACCCGGTCATCAGATCTTCGGACATTACAGCTTGCGTTCCTGTGATGGGACACAAGATACCAACTTTAAAGGTTTCCCCG
>JAFDDS010000239.1 GCA_019310745.1 Deltaproteobacteria bacterium
TAGCCCCGGAAACGCCAAAAAAATCATGCCGTGGCAAGGAAACTGGTTTCAGTGGAACAAGCCGTGGATAAACAATTACATGAACGCCCCCCTGTTCATCTCTTTCCCTGGGGAAGAAACCAAAAAGATCAGCCACTTTTATATGGGGTGGCCCTACGTGATGTATACCTCTTTGTTGTGCAACTAACGTACGATTGAAGTGTGCCCTTTGGTACCACAACAGGCCGCTTTCATTTGTGAATGTCGTATCATCGGAGGAAGGATTCAGCGAACCATCGATCGGCATTGTTACCTGGAGCCAAACTGGCAGGAACTTGGCATTTTCCACGCGTACATGTAAGGTGAGCACTTCCCCTGGAAATACCTTTTCTTTGTCGACCGTTGAATAGGATTTTATGCCGGAGAGGCTCATCCTGCTCCATAGTCTTACACCGCCCATTACACCTAACACCAGTATCGCTAAAACGGCAAGGTCCCGTTGGCTGTGCAATAATGCTACAAAAAGAAGGACTCCCACAATGAATTGCATCAGCGGGACAATGAAAATGGTTGGCACTCTGCTTTCTTGTGATTCCATGACCATCATATTAGGTGGTGGCTGCGGGAACTGGTATTCGACGTACCATCTCATCAAGAAGGTGCTCCGTGGTTTCTCCCCTCAACCGTTCCTCCTCCTTAAGGATCAATCGGCGAGAAAGAACAGGACCAACGAGATGCTTGATATCATCAGGCAGTACATAATCGCGCCCTCTTAGGGCTGCCAGTGCTTGACCGGTACGCATTAATCCGAGAGAACCCCGCGGGCTGGCCCCGAAACGCAAGGAGTTGTTGGTACGGGTAGCCCTCACAATATTTACAATATATTCCCGTACCGGAACAGAGAGACGGATTTTCTTTCGTGCCTGCTGAAGTTTAGTGATCTGCTCAGGACTCGCCACTGCCTCCAGTTTAAGCAGAGGGTCATCCTCTCGAAACCGCTCCAGTATCGAGATTTCCTCATCCTTTTCGGGATACCCCAGATGTATTTTACAAAGAAATCTGTCCAGCTGTGCCTCAGGCAGGGGGAATGTGCCTTCCAGCTCAATGGGATTCTGGGTGGCCATGACAAAAAATGGATGAGGCAGGAGAAAGGTCTGTCCATCTACGGTAACCTGGCGTTCCTCCATGCTCTCGAGCAAACTCGCCTGGGTGCGGGGAATGGTGCGGTTAATCTCATCGGCAAGCAGAATATTGGTGATAACTGGTCCGGGTTGGTACGTAAACTGACCTGTTTGCTGATTGTAGACATTAAAACCAGTTATATCAGCAGGAAGCAGGTCTGGTGTGAATTGAACCCTTTTAATAGACCCGCCGATGCTTCTGGCCAGAGATTTAGCTATTAAGGTTTTCCCCAGCCCCGGGACATCCTCCAACAAGACGTGGCCTTCTCCCAAAAGGGCCACGAGCAGCAATTCAATGGTTTGATGCTTACCCACAATAACCTGAGATATGTTTTCTTCAATCTGTTCACACAATTTGAAATCCACGATTCTACCTCCAAAAACGTTGCGCCGTTACATAGACAGCCGAATGTATCGCCTAAATGCCTCATATCATTCTATTGTAATCTTGTAAAGAAGCGCTAACAGTTTGTGTGAGTATCCCCAAATTATAGCATGGAGCTGGTAGCGAATAGCTGAGAGGGAAAGAAGCTCATAGTAAATAGCTCCCCAGTGAAATACGCTTCGCTGTTACGGGAGTAAATTTCACGGGGTAAACACAGCTGATAGGTGGGAAAGAAGATGAGTTACGGGTTACGAGTTACGAGTTACGGGTTACGAGTTAAAGGCTTGCCCGCCGTTAGTGTGGCGGAGTGATGATTTTGGCTGACAGTCCTGATATATTGTTAATAGTATTACCGATTATAAAGAAATCACACGAAATGCTAATGAGATTAATAATTTTGTAAAATTAGGCAGTTATAATATTTATGATCATAATTTAAAAATAAATGTCTTGACAGGATATACTATGACATTATATTGTTAATACTATGAACGATAAAACTTTCGCTATTAATGAAGATCTTTTAACGTATCAGTCACACAGATTACAAGAACTGATCGCTGAAATGTTGAAATGTTGTGAAGATAGAAAGGTCTATGAATCCGGAAAGTTTGCACTGCCGTATGCGGAGCTGAAATGTTTACTTCTTTTTGATGGGCAGCGTTATTTGACGGTAACGGATATTGCACAAAAACTGGAGGTTGCAAAAAGCCGTGTTACGAAGATTATCAACGGGCTTAAGGAAAAACAACTTGTTTCAGAGATTGATGATCCAAAGGACGCACGGATAAAACTGATTAGCCTTACACCGGCAGGACACATAAGATCAGATGAGATAACAGCATTTCAAAGGGGACTGTATCGCACTATATTGCTTCAGGTGGACGCAGATGAAAGAAACCACGTGCTTTCAAAACTGGAGTTACTCAGATCAGCTATGGAGGCTGTGAAGGAAGATCTTGTATAAGAAAGTTAGAACGATACAAGAAAAATAATATCTATGGGAGGTATAGAATGAAAAATAATGATCTTGAAACGCAATTTGCTGAACTCAAAACCAAGGTTGAGACACTGACTGCAGAGGGTGCTGAGAATAAACTCTCCATGATTGTGTTTAGCGGTGATTTGGACAAGATACTGGCAGCCTTGATTATTGCATCTGGTGCTGTTGCTATGGGAATGGATGTGGTGATGTTTTTCACCTTCTGGGGCACACCAATCCTGAGGGACAAGGGAAAAAAGGTTGGT
>JAFDDS010000240.1 GCA_019310745.1 Deltaproteobacteria bacterium
TGGCTTGCAGGCAAAGGAGTGCGGCTTTATGTCAGCCAGACAAATAGAGGCAGCAAGGATAGCTATCACAAGAGCCGTGAAGAAGGGTGGCAAAATATGGATAAAGGTTTTCCCTGACAAGCCAATGACTAAGAAGCCTGCTGAAACAAGAATGGGGAAAGGCAAGGGTAATTTTGAAGGGTGGGTAGCAGTAATAAAACCCGGCAAGATTCTATATGAAATTGAAGGTGTTGATAAAGAGATAGCTAAAGAGGCGTTTCGATTGGCTGGTCATAAATTGCCATTTGCGACTAAATTTTTAAGCAGGGGTGAATAACACATTGAAAGCAGGGGAATTACGGGAATTGAGTACCCAAGAATTACTACAACGCGAAAAGGAGTCGGCAATGGAATTGTTTAACCTTCGATTCCAAATGGCCACTGGCCAGTTAAGCAACCATACTGCTATAAGAAAGATAAAAAAGGACATCGCCAGGATTAAAACTGCATTGAATGAGAAAGATAACAAGAAAGATAATGCTGGGTCATGATATGGAGATACGTAGCAAAAGAAAAGAGATGACAGGTGTTGTGTTAAATAACACGATGGATAAGAGTGTAAAGGTCTTGGTCGAACGATTGGCCAAGCATAAAAAATATAAAAAGTATATTAGGTACCGGGCAAAATACCTGGTGCACGATTCACATAATATATGTCAGATAGGTGATAAAGTAAGAATCATTGAAAGTCGCCCGATAAGCAAGATGAAAAGATGGAGAGTGCTAAAAGTTATAAGTTAACTTTTAAAACGCCTAATAAGGGCTAAAGGTGTTGAGAAGATCATTTTTTTAGCCTAAATTTTAGGCACGTTACGCACTTTAAACTCTCGTTCACTTAGGAACTACTATGATACAGGCCGAGACAATATTAAATGCTGCAGATAATTCAGGTGCTAGGAAACTTTATTGCATAAAGGTTCTTGGCGGTACAAGGAGAAGATATGCAAGGGTGGGAGATGTCATCGTAGTATCTGTTAGAGAATCTTTACCTAATAGCAAGGTAAAAAAAGGTGATGTTTTAAGAGCAGTTATAGTAAGGACAGTGAAAGAGATTAGGCGGGATGATGGCTCATACATAAAATTTGATGATAACTCGGCTGTATTAATCAATCAACAAAGGGAGCCAATTGGAACACGAATTTTTGGTCCTGTAGCCAGGGAGCTAAGGTCGAAAAGATTTATGAAAATTATATCTCTTGCCCCTGAGGTACTTTAACCACAAGAGTATCTATTATGTCTAAAAAGAAGTTTTACATAAGAAAAAATGATAAGGTAATGGTAATAGCCGGCAAGGAAAACGGAAAGATTGGCACAGTGTTGAAAGTTATTTCCGAGAAGGAAGGGGTAATAGTAGAAAAACTAAATATGGTCAAGAGGCATACCAGGCCTGGAGGTAAAAATGCCAAAGGTGGGATTATTGAAAAAGAGGCCTCTATTAATATATCTAATCTTATGCTTGTCTGTGGAAAGTGCGCTGAGATAACAAGGATTGGAAAAAAGGTGCTCGAGGATGGTAGTAAGGTAAGATTTTGCAAAAAGTGTGGGGAGATATTAGATAAATAACAATAGGTTAATCAAAGCTTATGTCTCGATTAAAAGAAAAATATCTTAAAGAGATTGTACCGGTTATGATCAAGGAGTTTGGTTATCGAAACGTAATGGAGGTGCCGAAACTTGAAAAAGTGGTTCTCAACATGGGCCTTGGTGAGGCAATACATAATATTAAAGTCCTGGACTCAGCGTTAGAGGAATTAGCCCTCATTAGTGCACAAAAACCTGTTATTACAAGAGCCAAGAGGTCCATTGCGAGCTTTAAGTTGAGGGAAGGAATGCCTATAGGATGTATGGTCACATTAAGGAGTGAGAGGATGTATTATTTTTTAGATAAGCTTTTTAATGTAGCTCTTCCCAGGGTGAGAGATTTTCGAGGTTTATCAGATAAGGCCTTTGATGGTCGCGGTAATTATACATTAGGCATTAAGGAGCAGATTATTTTTCCAGAAATCAATTATGATAAGATTGACAAAGTCAAGGGACTTAATATTACCATTGTTACTACCACCTGGAATGATGCTGAGGGTCGCTTTTTGCTTGAGAAAATGGGATTGTTGTTTCGGAGATAAGAGGGGGGTTTTGCTTTGGCAAGAAAATCTTTGATAATAAAGGCAAAGAGAAATCAAAAATATTCCACTCGTACGTATAATAGATGCCCTATTTGTGGCAGAAGTCGGGCTTTTTTAAGGAAATTTGGGATTTGTAGGATTTGTTTTAGAAATTTGGCCTTAAGGGGTGATATACCGGGTGTCACTAAATCAAGTTGGTAGGTAAGTAAAAACGGAGATGCATAATGACCATGACTGACCCCATTGCGGATTTGATCGTGAGGATAAAAAATGCGATCATGGTCTCATATGATAAAGTGGAGGTGCCCTCCTCCAAGATTAAAATCAATATCGTTAAGATATTAAAATTTGAAGGGTATATAAGGAATTATAAGATAATTAAAGACGACAGGCAAGGCATTATAGTGATTTATTTAAAATATAATGAGGATAAAAGTTCTGTCATTAAAGATCTTAAGAGAATAAGTAAGCCAAGCTGTAGGGTATATTCAAGGTATAATAAGATACCCAGGGTATTGAATGGGCTTGGTATTCATATTGTTTCAACCTCTAAAGGCTTACTGACCGATTGGGAAGCGAGACAAATGGGCATAGGGGGAGAGATAATTTGCTCGGTTTGGTAGTACATAGT
>JAFDDS010000241.1 GCA_019310745.1 Deltaproteobacteria bacterium
AGTGCTGACTGCACCTGTTTTGCTGAGGTCGCCCAGGTACTGGACACGCACGTAGCCAATGGCAACCAGGCCGCCAATGGTGAGGATGAGAAGTGCCGTTATACCGACAGCATTTTTCCACCATGGCTCAGGCCAACGCTTGAAAAGAATCCCCATGGCGTGGGCGATCCAGGGGATGGCCACGGCCACACCGACCGCCATGATCCATGTGAATATCTGGCTTTCACCAAACACTGAGAAGGCGAGGGAATTCATAGGGATTTCACCCAAAACAAAGAGGAACATCAACGCATAGTACTTCCCCCTGGACAACTCTACACTGGGTTCGCTCCGATTAATCTCTGCAGCGTGAGCATCATAGTCCTTGGATATACGCTCATAATCCTTATGCATAGGTTTGTGTTTTCCATTGAGGATCTCCAATTTGGGCCCGTATATGGCTGTTACTTGTCGAGCCTCATTTCTGGCCATCGCCATCAACTCTTGCTCGAATTGAGAGAAATTCGGATCAGCCTTACCCGGAAGATTCCTCTTCGCATCCTTTACGGCGTTTTGCCGGGCCGTCAATCTTCCATGCATTTGTTCTCCTCCTTTATTTTTAAACAGAAATAGTGATAGCAATTTCCTTTTTTTATTAGTTGCAGCAAGTTTCATACCTTTTTAAGCTAATATTTAATATCCTATTGAAATCACTCTCTTTTTTCACGAGTAGACCCTTTAAAACATCGCTCATGATGTATAGAACAGATGAAATATATCTTTAGCCTGTATACAAAAAGTGCCTCCTATTATCTTTAAGGATCAAGAAATTCTTCAATTCTCCTCTCTGCCTGTTCCGAAAAAAGGTATCAATGCCTTGGTGGGCTACTTCAAACCTGGGAACAATTGCGAAGAATATGAAGGTGTTATAGTAGGGCAAACAACGAATGGCTTGCCAATCACACAATGTCTTTTGGTAATTCTCTCCCTTCACGTAAACCAATTAAGCCCTGATACCACACCACCTCACCTGGAGATGAGATATGTATTATTCTATATACTTTTTTACACAGCAGGTGTAATATATTGTATACATACACGGTGATAGGGAAAGGTGATATATTTAAAAATGATGTAAATTCAATTAATTATTAATGTGAACGGGAACGTCCTTAAATAACTAAATAACTTGATGAAATGGGAAATTGCTGAACGTTCCATGAGCAAAGAAATGAAGGGCTTTGGTCTTTGTCACGGGTAATGATATACTTGCATTTCTCTTCACAGCAGCCACTTTTACCCAAAACTGCTTTGAGCTAAAATCGGTAAATCTTATACACACCCTCCCCTGCTGTTCACCAGGTACAAAAACCAATTGATGTTTTGATTACCATGAGTATACTGAAATATACCCAGATCTGGGTATATGGCACGCAACATAAATTGTGGGCTAAAGTCAAATTATGCACAATCATGTTAGAATGCTATACCATTTAGATTGGCGATATGTGGCAGAATGCAAACCGGGCCACTCTTGCATATTTTTCCGCACAACATTGTGAAAATTGAAGGTATTGGCAAGATACCACAGGTTTGACCCAGAGATACCTAGTAATGTGCTTTTCCTGATACTTATTTACTTATGCCTGACCCCATTCCTTCTGGTTGCTATGAGCCATGACCGATCAGCTAGTAGCTAAATCAGCCTTTAGCGCTTATTCTAGGGTTGTTAAATATCGAGATTAGAGCCGCTTTTTATGTTAGGAATAAGCCACCATTCAAGATGTGACGACAGTTTCTTGCACAGTTGTTGGGATAAGTTACTTAGTTTTTTAAGGGCTTCCCGCTTCACCCAAATATGCATCATTAAATGATCCAGTTTATTAATCTAACAACAATATCATTCAAAAACTGAACCCAAAACATAAGGAAATTTCGACAATACGAAACCAACAGAAGGAGGAAAAACATGATAGATTTGGAGCAAATGCACAAGGAAGCTGAAGAATTAGAAAGATATATGCGTCTGCAGACTTATCCTCTAGCACTAAAGCTATTGAGAACAGAGTCTGATATCCCTCCGGAAGCAAAAAGACCTAAAAAAGACGAAAATCATCAATATAATCTTTGTCAAGCTTTTTCACTATCACGTAGAAACGGTGATACAATAGCAATGCTAAAGGAAGATATGGTCTGTTTCGAGCCTGTCGTTGGTTATGGGCTGGCAGAAGCTCCTCAAGAGTTCATGGATGGTTATAATCGCTACCCTGAAGACGTAGAAACTCAGGAAGCCGGGAAACACTACGCTGCAGAATTTCCAAAATTGAAAACTGGCAAGTATGTAGGTGTCCTTTCAGCTCCGTTAACCAAAGCCACTTTTGAGCCTGACGTAATTACACTTTATTGTAATTCAACCCAGCTCGTGATTCTACTTATGGCTAAAGAATACAGAGACGGACACAATTTGCCAACAGCGCTATCAGGGCATGCAGCTTGTGTATATGGCATAGTACCAGCTATTCAAGAAAAGAAATACCAAGTTGCAGTGCCTTGCAGAGGTGATCATATTACCGCAATGGCTGGAGATGACGAGATGATATTCACTATACCAATGGAAAAATTCGATGACTTCATGTTAGGTATAAGGAAAATCACTGAAACCGAAGACAGATTGACCAGGTTACCTATGGTACATGAAATGAAACCCGAACCCCAAGCACCTGATAGCTACTATAGAATGGCACAACTGATGGGAATGGATGTTACTAAACCAGAGTGATCGCGGAGCCGTGCCCATTAAAGCCCTGT
>JAFDDS010000242.1 GCA_019310745.1 Deltaproteobacteria bacterium
TACAGATGCAAGGGCAGATAGAATAGGCAGAATTGCTGCAGCAGAAAAAGGGACTCTTTTTTTAGACGAGATAGGTGATCTTTCTTCCCATCTTCAGGTAAGGTTACTCAGGGTGCTGCAGGAGAAAACCTATGAACCGTTAGGTTCAAACAAGACCGTTCATGCCGATATCCGGATTGTCGCAGCCACAAACAAAGACTTAACCGAGCTCATTAAAAGAGGGCATTTCAGGGAAGATCTTTACTATAGGATCAATGTCGTTAAAATAACACTACCCCCTCTGAGGGAACGGCGAGAGGATATACCGCTCCTTGTTGATCATTTTTTGGAGAGATTCAATCGGTTAAGCGGGAAAGAGATAGCAGGCGTATCACAAGAGGCGCTCTCAATCTTGATGGCATATGATTTTCCAGGTAATGTCAGAGAATTAGAAAATATTGTTGAACACGGTACTGTTCTTTGTCAAGGAGGACTTATTGAGGGCCAACACCTGCCAGATTATCTTCAGCCAGCCCACTCATTTAAAGAAACCGGAAATCATAAATCTGTTTCTTCAAAGAGGATTAAGTGGGTTGATATGGAGAGAGGATTCATTTTACAGGTACTAAGGGAAAACAATTGGAATCGTAAGGCAGCTGCTAAAGAATTAGGTATTGGCAGGCAGACTCTTTGGAGAAGGGTTAAGCGCCTTAATATTAAACCCCTTAAGCAAGACGGCAGGACTTACAAGTCGAAGAAGGAAGCGGAAAGTATATAGGAACACAACGTAGCTTTTCTCATTACCAAATTTTGACTAACTCGTAAAAAGTCCTTTGCGAGAACATCAAATTTTAGAACATATATAAATAAAATGGAGGTATAAATAATGTTTGATTTTTTGTTGAATGAAGAGGAAAAGGCATTACAGAACGAGGTCAGGGAATTTGTAAAGAATGATGTTCCAAGTAAAATGGTACGCGATATGGATTTGAGCATAATTGAGACTGGTCGTCCATTTGTTGAGATGGCTGGAAAGAAAAATCTCTTGGGATTGCGTTTTCCGAAGCAATATGGGGGCCGAGGACTCAACTGGGTAGCTGAGGTGGCTGCCATTGAAGAAGTAGCGGTGCTTGGTAACTCCATAACCTGCGCCTATGTTATGCCCTGTATTGTTGGAGAGGCGCTCAATACCTTCGGAACCAGAGAACAAAAGGAGCGTTATATTAGGCCTACTAATGAAGGTAAACTTTACTCTGCAGAGGCCTTGACCGAACCTCGCGGGGGTTCTGATTTCTTTGGGGCTACCACAAAGGCAGTTGAAGACGGCGATTCATTTATCCTTAATGGTGAGAAACGCTTTGTAGTGGGTGCAAAGGACTCTGATTATTTTCTGGTCTATGCTAAATCTGCACCCGATGCACCACCGCATGAGTCCCTTAGCTGCTTCATTGTTGAAAGAGCAATGGGAGTAAAAGATCAGACCATTTATACCCTTCTTGGAACAAGAGGTGGCGGTACAGGGCGTCTTGTCTTTAAAGATGTGAGGGTTCCTAAAGAAAATCTTGTAGGAGAGTTGCACAATGCATATGCTGTCTTTAATAAGATGATGGTCCCTGAAAGACTGACAAGCGGAGCTGGTGCTCTTGGTCTGGGAAGGGCTGCCCTGGAGGTAGCCACACGTTACTCTACAAGACGTAAGGCATTTGGAAGGACAATAGATAAATTTCAGGCGGTAAACTTTATGGTAGCCGACTCTGTGAGCACCTTGGATGCAGCCAGGGCCTTAGTGTATACAGCAGCTCGGTTAGTTGATTCTGGTGCTGATTCTCGCCGATTGGTATCAGAAGCCAAAAAGGTAGGCACTGAGGCTGCCTGGGAGGTGATAAATAATGCTATGCAAATTATGGGTGGTATCGGGTATACGAGTATCTACCCTATAGAACGTTTTCTAAGGGACTGTCGTCTGGCCATGATCTGGACCGGTACGAACGAAATTATGAATCTTTTGATCCAGCATGAATATTATAATGAATTGAAGAAAAGAAAGATCGAGCCCAGGGATGTGGAGGAGGATGCGATTACACCTGATGATGAAGAAAAGGTATATGAATAAACAAATTATTCCTTATGTTCGTGAGGTAATCTGCCAAATTTATGGGTATGAACAATGGGTATGAACATGGGAATGGGGTACCAAGGCCTCATCAAGGAATATCTTCCCATTCGCCATGGCATATATCTTATCGGTAGTTTTAAAGAGAAAATCCAGGTTATGTGAAATAAAAATGCAAGAAAGGTTCAGTCCTTTTAAGATGTCGGTTATCTTCTCTTCTGTCTCATCATCCAGACCATTCGTGGGTTCGTCAAGGAGAAGAACCTCTGGATCCATGGCAAGGACCGTGGCTAAAGAGACAAGCCTTTTTTCACCTCCTGAAAGCCTATAGGTTATCCTGTTTTCAAAGTCAAAGAGATCAAGCCTTGTAAGGGTTTTTAAAGCAATGTCTCTGGCCTCATCTGGCGATTTCCCCAAATTCAATGGCCCAAAGGCTACATCCTCGAGCACGGTGGGACTGAATAATTGATCATCAGCATCCTGAAAGCTCTACCCCGCCCGAAGAGGGCCTCAAAAGGCCCATGATGATATGGAAAAGGGTGGTCTTACCACTGCCATTTGACCCCACCATACCAATCCGCTCGCCGCGATGGAGCTGAAAACTTAAGTTATCAAGTACAAGTTTATTTCCCGAATAGGAAAATGTTGTATCTTTTAGATTAATGATTAGACTATTACTCTGCATTGTAAAATTACCAGCCCTAAGATTGCGCTCAACATTAGCGACAGATAAAGGATATCTCCTGTCTTAATGGAAAATCGGCTCAATGTATAATACTTTCCATGAAAACCTCTGCACAGCATTGCCTTGTGAATCCTTTCAGCCCTGTCATAACTTCTGACCAGAAGCATTCCTACAAGATAGGCATAACTTCTATAGGTGTGCAAGTTTGTTTGAGGTTTAAACCCTCGTATTCTCATAGCATTTATTAACCTGTTATATTCCTGGAAAATGACATAAATATAGCGGTAAGTAAATAGAAATAGGTGTATTATCTTATCTGGAAAGTAGAGTTGGCCCATGGCATGACCAAGCGTAGATACGGGTGTTGTTGAAAGCAGCGCTATCATAGCTAAAAGGATTGCGTTGCATTTGATAGTAATTTGACTGGCATACAATACACCCTCTTTTGTTCCTGCCAATGGCCCTATGGTAAACAATGTCTCTCCTTTATAGGTAAATGGAAGGAAAACCCAAAGGAAGATAATTAATCCATTCACTAATAGGAGTCGGTACAAAATCTTTCTTATTGAAAGTTTGCCGAGTACTATAAGGAATACTGAAATAACGAGAGCAGGTAACAGTGCTGAAAAGTTGCTTGATACAGCTATAACCACAGAATAGAGGATAGCCACAATTATTTTAACCCTTGGGTCGAGGTTATGAACAAAGGATTCCCCTGTAGAAAATTGCTCTTCAATTATCACGGTTTACCTCACGTCTTTTCTTTCCTCTGTTTTTAAAATATATTGCCACACCCATAAGGCCAAAGATATACCCAATGCCACATACTATTTCAGTTACAGAAGGCCCTTTAGACTGTGATTCAGTCATCATTCTTAGAATTGGCCTAAGTTTCCTATCCAAGGACTCCTCAATAAGCTCCTTGATCTCTTCCTTACTTAAACCAACATCTATAGGCTGGGAAAATCCACCAGCCCTTTTTTCCTCTAAAATATCACCTGCTTCTCGAATCTCTGATTCAGGGATTCTCCATTCTGCTTTATGCCCCATGCCTGCATTGAGGACAATCCTCAGATCAGTTAGTTTGGGAATTTTGAATGAAAATTCTCCTTTATTGTTTGTTTTTCCCTCAAGGAGTTGTTTTCCTTCTTTGTCAAAGACAAAAACCTGGGCACCTGTGGCCTCTCTTCCACCGCTAAACTTACTCTCGGTGAATACGGTGTCTCCCTCAACCCAGGCAAAGATGATCACTTTGTGGGCCGAGACAGGCAAGCTGGTAGAGATTATAAGGATAGATGCAAAGAAAAGGATTAGTAAATACATAGTACTAGTATGTCGCTTTTCCATAGATACCTCCCAAAAGTTCAGGTTTTACCCTATGTAAAAATGCCACACAAAATAATGTAATAATTCCCTCTATAATCATTATAGGCAGATGGGCCACTACAATCAGCTTGCCAACTGATATAAATGATTGCTCCGTAAAAAGCAGTGATAATGCTACAAGAATACCTGAAAAGAAAACAGAAAGAAGACCACTGGCAAAGGCAGCAGTTAAAGATATAAGCTTTTTTTCTCGATTTACTAACCTGCTAAACAGATAATAGCAGATCACGCCTGGCAGAGCCATATTCATAGTATTGATTCCAAGGACAGTGATCCCACCAAATTGGAATAGAATTGCTTGTAGGGCCAAAGCCACCAAGATAGAAGGAAAACACATCCAGCCAAGTAAAAGTCCATTTATACCATTAAGGACAAGATGAACACTGGATGGTCCAATAGGCACATGTATTAGGGATGCCACAAAAAATGCAGATGATAGAACCGCCACCTGTGGGATTTTTTCGTAATCCATCTTTTTTAGGCCAACTGCCACGCCTGCTGCAGCCAGAGCCGCACCCGTGATAAGCACAGGCGCGGATAATACTCCTTCAGAGATATGCATTTTCTTTTACCTATACAATTGACTGCTAACAATGGACTACTAACATTTTCTATTTCCAGTCATGGAATTTAACCCAGAGAACTGCCCCAATTTCCACGTCCTTACCCTTGATCTTCTCCTCAGATGTATTCAGGGCAGCAAATCCCCACCATCCAGCCTTGGGTGCTGCATAGGTAAAGACGCCGTTGACATTTGCCTTGATAGTCTGGGTGACCATGTAATCCGTGGGTGCTTTGGCCTTTCCATCTTTATTATAGTACTCCACTTCTACCTCACAAAAGGGAACTGGTTTGCCATCCAACTTGACAATTCCCTGAAAGACATTTCCCGCATATAGGCCATAGGGTTTTGACAGAGGTACGATCTCGGTTTTGAGTCCGATTTCCTGATCCCACCCTTCATCATCGCCAAAGGCAGTAACCACAGTTTTGGTGTAATGTATTATATAACAGTTTTCG
>JAFDDS010000243.1 GCA_019310745.1 Deltaproteobacteria bacterium
TAAATAGAAAATTTTGAAAAATCAGCTACCTGAAGAAAAAGCTGATGCAGGCTTTTTAGAATTCCAAGCCTGTTTTCTTTAATCCTTTTATCGTCTGCCATAACCATTACTTCTGAAAAAAATTCATCTACCGGCGTTATTATTCTGTATATTATACTCAATGCCTCAAAGTAATTTTCTCTATCTATCTCTCTTTTTGCTTCATCTTGTACTAACTGAAATGTTTTCCATAAACCTTCTTCGCTTTTATGCTCAAATAAATCAGGATTCACGCTATACATTTCTTCAAAACCTTTTCCTATGTTAATGATCCGTTTAAACGCTATCGCTAAGGTTTCAAAGTCTTTAGAAATGTCTCGAAATCTTTGTAAAGCTTGGATTTTTTTCTCTACTTGATGGAGGAAATTAAAATCGATAGAAATTACTGCCTCTATAAATTCTTGAGTAATTGCAGCGGATAACAATAAATTCTTAAAGCGATTTTTTATAAAATTAATGACCGAATCTTCAATCTTTTTTTGGTCGAATGAAATGGTTTCATTAAGAATAGATGCTGACTTATGAATGAAATCTTGAAAGGAAATAGCAATCTTTTTATCTCTCACTATCCTGATAATAGCTAGTGCCTGTCTCCTGAGTGCATAGGGATCTGCTGTTCCATCCGGTTCAAGCCCCATAGAAAAGAAACCTACAATAGTATCCATCCTGTCAGCTATGCCAACAATTGACCCAATAAGAGATTCAGGGAGTTGAGATTCTGCTTGAATAGGTAAATAATGATCTGAAATAGCTTTACAAATATCTTCAGGGTAGCCATCCAATCGGGCATATTCTTCCCCCATTACACCTTGAAGGGAGGGAAACTCCATGACCATTTCAGTAACCAGATCACATTTACATAGCTTCGCTACAAGTCCGACATCATGTTTCTTTTCTGGAATTATCTGTTCAGCTAAGTACTCGGCTAATCGGGTAAAACGTTGTACCTTGTCAAAGGATGTCCCTAGCTCTGCCTGATAGATAACTGTTTTCAAATCCTTCAGCCTATCCTCGATAAGTCTTTTCCTATCCTCTTTAAAAAAGAAATTCGCATCAGCCAGCCTTGCCTGCAAAACTCTTTCATGTCCCTTTCTGACCATAGATTCATCCCGTGCAATCGTATTGTTAACAGCCACGAAATTTGGCATCAGATTTCCCTCGTGGTCCCGAACAGAAAAATATCTCTGATGCTCTTTCATTGCTGTTATGAGAACAGGGTCAGGGATAGCAAGAAATGCCTTATCAAAACCACCACAAATGGCAGATGGGAACTCCACCATATTGGTCACTGTGAATAATAATTCGGGGTCTATTACAGGTAAGCCTGATATAGTTTTCACTGCTGTGATAACAGCTTTTTCAACCCTATCCTCTCTCTCTTTTTGATTAATAATTATAGAGCTTTCATTCATTTTTTGCAGATAATCTTCAAGGCCTTCTATTTCCATGCTCTGGGGTGCCATAAACCTATGACCTCTGGTTTGAGCCCCACTCGTTACCCCAGCCACTTCAAAGGGAATAATAGTACCGTTAAAAAGTGCGAGCACCCAGTGGATAGGTCGAACAAATGAAAACTCTTGACTTCCCCAACGCATCGACTTTGGCCAGGGAATAGTCGCTATTAATTTTGGTAGCACTTCAGATAGGATAGTTATTGTGAGCCTTCCTGGCATTTTACGTTTAATATAGAGATAGACACCTTTTGGTGTTTCCAATAATTGCAGCTCATCCACAGAAACTCCCTGTTTTTTAGCAAAACCCAATGCCGCTTTTGTGGGTTTTCCTTCTTCATCAAATGCAGCCTTTTGAGGAGGTCCTGTTATTTCCTGGATTGTATCTTCCTGTGTATCAGCAATAGACTTACCGATTAAAACCAATCTTCTTGGAGTTCCGTATGTATGAAGACCTCCTTTGATCTCGATTCGGTTATCTTTTAAATATAACTCCGCCAATCGCTTAAGCTCTTTTAAACCGTTCTCAAGATAGTCTGAGGGAATCTCTTCTGTGCCTATTTCTAAAAGTAATTCACTCATAATTTGCTCATAACTCCTTTTTTCAGCAGCGGGAAGCCCATCTCTTCTCTCTGCTTTAAATAATTTTTTGCTACCAAACTAGCCAGCTCCCTAATCCTTCCAATGAAAGATGTTCTTTCTGTAACACTGATTGCTCCCCTCGCTTCAAGTATGTTAAAAATGTGAGAACATTTGAGGCAATAATCATATGCTGGCAGGACAATCCCTTTTTTGCTTATTGTAAGAGATTCATGTTCACACATTTCAAACATCTTTAAAAGCATATCTATATCAGCAATTTCAAAACAATATACAGAGTTTTCCCACTCGCCTTTTTTATGAACATCTCCATACGTAACATTTTCATTCCATGCAAGATCATAAACGCTCTCTTTTTCTTGCAAATACATAGCGATTCTTTCCAGACCATAGGTTATTTCCACGGAAATCGGATCAAGGCGAATACCGCCTGCCAATTGAAAATAGGTAAACTGGGTGATTTCCATGCCATCCAGCCAGACCTCCCACCCAAGACCTGATGCTCCAAGTGTGGGTGATTCCCAATCATCTTCCACAAAGCGGATATCGTGGTCCAGTGGATCTATTCCTAGTGCCTTTAAGCTTTCGAGATAGATTTCCTGAATATCAATGGGAGAAGGTTTTATAATCACCTGATATTGATAATAATGCCCCAGACGGTTGGGATTCTCACCGTATCTGCCATCAGTAGGGCGCCCCAACCTCGAGGTCATACGGCTGTTGGATAAGGCATCCCCTGTCCGCCCAGAATCTCTCCAAGTCAATGATCAATTCCTGAAATGTCATCGAAATCCTTTCTTTTTGTTTTTTGTCCGTTGACAGTTGTCCGTTGTCTAATTACTGGTTGCGAGGTAAAGTGACTCAAGTCTGCTATAGTTTAAAATGAACTCAACACACACAATGAACTCAATAAACCCAACAAACACAATAAACATCAGTCACCAAAAGGTTCTGCGAAAAATATCACCTGCATTGCAAGATGTCAAGAAAGGAACCGAGTTACATACACAAAGATAATGACTAAATGGCAACGGACTACTTAAAACTGATGGCTTAAAGATATTTAGCAGATTTTAGTCTTTTGCCTAAACGATGTTCAATGTGCATCATCAAAACCTTTTTCAGCTCAGTTATTATATCGTCATCGCATTGCACATTTTTTTTTAATAGTGATAGGTCAGAGGACTGAAAATGCTCAAGGACTTGCACTGTTTTTGGGTTCATCCCGGGGTTTAAAACCGATTCTTTCTCACAGCCCAAACATACTATTGAACCGCTTGGGGGATGGAATAATGCCCTACCCTTTCCTGCATAAGGTCGAGCACAAAGGCTGCATTGAGATAAATTAATACCAAACCCGCCTATCTTCATGGCCTGTGCCAGGAACATAATCATAGTCTCTTCGGTATTTTGCTTTTCTGATAGAGAACCCAGGCAAAATTTTAACAAATGAAACATCTCCAAACTTCGTACATTAGATGGGAAAAGCGTCTCTGTCAGCTCCACCATATAGCTGGCCTTTAACAACAGATTGTAATCTGATCGAATTGCAGGAAAACCTTCAGCTAATTCGCACGTTTCAAGCCACACAAGATCACCGCTTCTGCGCTCTCTAAACGCACAATTTACCAAGGAAAAAGTAGTAAGAGAATTAACAAATCGTTTGGAGCTCTTGCGGCCACCTTTGGCCACGCCTCTTAGGGTTCCGGAAAGAGAGGAAAAAACAGTTACGATAAGGTCAGACTCACCAAAATCTTTTGTCCTTAAAATAATCGCTTCAGTTTTTTTTGGCTCCATGATCTCTATGTCCTCTGTGAAATACAAAAAGAATTCTTTGTTCACTTATAAAAAAGCCCTGCTAATTTCGAAGCAAGGCCTTAATTACTATATTTTAATACATTAGATTAGCTATTCTTGACCATACAATTCCTTAACCTTGGCCCTGTCCGGAGAGCCATCCTCAAGAAGAGGAAAATCTTTGACAAATTGCACATATTGAGGTTTCTTAAATCTAGCTATGCGTTCGCCAACAAAATCGATAAGTTCCTGCGGCTCAAGGCTATGTCCTTCTTTCAACTCACACACTGCCTTGATTCCTTCTTTCCACTTATGATCA
>JAFDDS010000244.1 GCA_019310745.1 Deltaproteobacteria bacterium
TATAGGAACCCGTGGCTTAACTTTTCTATCCTGCCTGGCATACCCATAGTAAGGGATTACAGCTGTTATACTCCTCGCAGATGCCCTTTTGAGTGCATCGGTAATTATCAGGAGTTGCATGAGATTATCATTAACCGGACTACAAGTAGACTGAAGGATAAAGGTGTCTCTTCCCCTTACATTTTCATCGATCTCAACTCGAATCTCCCCATCGCTAAAGGTTTTGTTTAGCATTTTCCCAGGAAGGATATTTAAATAATCACTCACCTCTTTGGTTAGAATTATATTAGATGTACCACCAAACAGCTTCAAACTATCAGCAAGCTCTTCCATAATAAATTTTCTTGTTTTCCCTTTTTTCCTATGCCAATAAGTTCGTATTTTTGGCTGGGGTGGGAGGATTCGAACCTCCGAATGCGGGCTCCAAAGGCCCGTGTCTTACCGCTTGACGACACCCCAATAAAAAAAGCAGTGAGTCTATAAATAGTAAATATTTAACTCAACCCTTTTACTACAAATACATCCCCTTTATCATATGATTCGAGAATCTTTCCAGCTTCTCGAGCCTTTTTAGCTGAGTCAAAAAGACCAAAAATGCTTGGCCCACTGCCCGTCATCAATGCACCAAGGGCACCTAATTGCAGTAAGGATTCCTTGATTGAGTTAAGAAAAGGATATTTTACAAGAGTAACCCTTTCAAGATCATTAAAGAGTAACTCTGGGATATTAAAAATATTTTTTTTAAAACTACTTATAATATTCTGATTTCTATTATTTGTCAAGTTCAATTTGATTCTTTCATAGGTCCATGCTGTTGAGATCATGAGATTTGGACTAACGATAACATACCACAAGGAAGGAAAATTTTCTATCGGTTGGAGTATTTCTCCAATCCCCCTAGCTATAGCTGGTTTCTGGAGAAGAAAAAAGGGAACATCTGCACCAAGAGAAAGGGCGAGTTTCTCAAGATCTTCTTTTGAGAGGGCATTTGGCCATAGCTGGTTTAATCCTTTCAATGTTGTTGCCGCATCACTACTACCACCACCCAAACCAGAAGAAATAGGTATATTTTTGATTAATGTAATTTTGACATCTTTTTTGATTCCGGTTTTTTCAAAAAAAGAGATAGCCGCTCTACTAACTAAATTATTTTGGTCTTTAGGGAGTTCTCTTCCTCTACAATAAACCTCTAATCCCTTCTCTGACTTGCTTATTATTAGCTTATCATAGAGAGCCACAGGAACGAAAACAGTCAACAACTCGTGATACCCATCAGTCCTTTGCCCGGTAACCTTTAAGAATACATTTATCTTCGCCGGGGACAAGATTTCAATTGCGGTTTGATTTGTGAGATGGGCGTTGGGTTTTTCATTTGTGAGCGCTGAGAGCATTATTATTTGTTTGCTTTAACAAAACGCATGCGGAGATCATAGAGAAGATGCTCCAGCAGTTTTTCCTCTTCCTGAGTAAGGTTACCCTTGGTTTTTTCTTGGAGTAGGTTGATAATATCAATCGATTGTTTAGCTAATACCAAGTCTTTCTTTTTTTCTCCAGACTGCGGATCTGCAATTTCACCAAGATGAAGGAGTACCGAAGAGCTGAGCGATAGAAGAAAGGAGGAAAAATTGATTTCTGGCAAGGGTGCAGAACCCTTCTCCTCCTTGGGCTTTTCCTTGTCCTTATCTTTTCCTACCTCAGTCTTTTCGGACTTATCCTTTACCTCTCCCTGAGCATCAAAAGCTCTTTTATCTTTAACAACAAATCCTTGACCCTGAATTTCCTCTTCAGACATGTTTTCCTCCTTAAAATATGAGATTTATAGTCAAATTTGTAAGTGCTTAGCTTTTAGTAAAAGTAAAGCGTTACATTTTTGTATATTAATTTTTCCAATAATATGTAAATTTATCAGAAATTGGCTATATAGTGCAAGAGAAAATCATTATATCTAACCTCTCTTATATTGACCGGAAATCAGCAGAGAAGTAAAAAATATTTTTTATCGAGATTTTTTTCATGTTGTAACATTTTAGCTCTATGAAAACTATTCCTGGCCTTTACTTAAGGCCACATAGTTATCCTTGGTGAGAGCATGAGCATGGGGATGTTTTTTCTTACATCATTCCTTCTAACAGGAGGCCTCAGCGTGCCGGTTCAAATCCCGCTGAGCGGGACACCCTGTCATTGTCTTTGAGGAACTTTGTCCGCGTGCATCCCGATTATCGGGACCCAGCGGCTCGTCTTTGTGAGGGCATGGTAAAAAAACATCCCCATGCTCCTTCACCAGGTAATTTCAAAGAGCTAAAATGTTACTACATATTGCATCTTATTCGTATTGTAGGTTAGGGGATCAGGATAAATCGTCTTGACAGGGTAATATCTATTTAGTTAGTTTGGGTGTGAAAAGGGACCACAATGAAGAGACGTTTTAGCAGACAAATAAATATAGGCGGGGTTAAAATAGGTGGTGAAAGCCCTGTAGTGGTGCAGTCCATGACCAATACCCCCACTCAGGATGTAGCTGCTACGGTAAAACAAATAGAAAGATTAGCAAGTGCTGGCTGTGAACTTGTTCGTCTGGCGGTGCCAGACATGGAAGCCGCGTCTGCACTTAAAGAGATAAAATCTCAGGTATCTATTCCGATTATTGCCGATATTCATTTTGACTATAAGCTTGCCTTGGCAGCTATAGAAAACGGTGCGAATGGGCTAAGATTGAATCCAGGAAACATTGGTGGAAAGAAAAAAATTCAAGA
>JAFDDS010000245.1 GCA_019310745.1 Deltaproteobacteria bacterium
ATGTCCGTGTCTTCTATGACGACGGTTATAGGAGATAGCATAACCAGATAAAAGTCTGCGCATATAGTGAGAAAGACCGGATGGTCCGCTTCGCAAGAGAATATGTGCGTGGTTGGTCATTAACGCCCACGCGTAAATGTGTGTTTGGGTATCTAGGGCGATATTTCCCATACGAGAGACAAAATCTTGTCTATCATGATCATCATTGACTATCTTTTTTCGCTCAATACCCCGGATAATGATATGATGTAAAGTTCCTGGTGCATCTAATCTTGCTTGTCTTGGCATGATTGCCCTCATTGCAAAATAGATTGCACCAATATAAAAATAAGTCCAATTAGTCAAGGACGTCCCCAAAGTTCCATTTTGCGTCAGCGGCTGGCAGCTTCGACCTATCAATGATTTGATTCGGTATCCTGAAATGTCCTAGGAGCCCATTTAAAATAAAACTTTAATAATTGATAAAAATAAAACTATTATTTTAATTTTCTTGACAGCGGTCAAAAAAATCACTAATGTTCACCGGCATGTATGCAACACTAAACTAAAGCTCGGATATGTAATATGCAGCGCAACATTTATCATCAGGATAAAGGCGGCAAAAGTCATAGGGAAAGGGCCGAGGAATTGATTATAGTGGCCTATCCAAAATTCCGTAACGAACTGACTGAGGCAGCGAAAGACTTTTGTTAGGACTAAAGGCGTGCCACCATTGTTGAATTCATAAATAGCAATTCGAGAAAGTGGCTAATTAAATCAACTAATTGGCGTGAACCAAATTTTTTAAGGAGGTGTAACAAATGGGTGAAAATTTAGCGCAAGCCCTTGTAGATTTCAAGGAGGATATTGTTCTGGCCGAGGTAGGAAGAAGGCTTGATGAGGGAGAAGATCCTATTTCAATAATACGTGATCTGCAGGAAGGTATGCGGATGATCGGTGATCGATTTAACACTGGTGAGTTCTTCTTAAGTGAGCTGCTTATGTCTGCCGACGTTTTTACAAAAACTATGAATGTCCTGGAGCCCAAGCTGAAAGGAAAGAGCATAGAGATGATTGGCAAAATAGTCATAGGAACTCCTAGGGGTGACCTCCACGAGATTGGTAAAAATATCTTTGCTACCGTAGCAAAAGCTGCTGGTTTTGAGATTCACGACTTGGGTGTTGACGTTCCACCAGAGCGGTTTATCGAAGTGGTTGAAACTGTTAAACCGCAGGCACTGGGTTTCTCTGCTTTGATTACCACTGCGTTTAAAGTCATGAAGGAAACCGTAGACCTACTAGTTGAAAAAGGTTTGAGGGACGATCTGAAAATAATCGTCGGTGGCGGAGTTGTAACCGAGAGTGTCATGAATTACGTTGGGGCCGATGCTTATACATTAGACGCAATGGAAGGTTTGAACAAATGTCAGGAAATGCTGGGGGTGAAATAGATATGATACAAGAAACAATGACCGCAATGGAGAGAATGGAGGCGGCTATCAGGTTGAAGCCGATAGATCGGGTTCCCTGTGCCCCATTAATGGACGTTTTTTTCCCGTCGAAATATAAAGGCTACACTATGACGGAAGCTATCAGGGACTGGAAAAAAGGATTCAGTGCAATCACTGATGTTTTTGACGAAGTGGAAGGATGGGACGGGATGATACTGCCCGGGTACAGTATACCTGCAATACCAGAGGCACACGTCATAGTAGATTTTGGTAAAAGCGTGATGCCCGGAGCAGGGTTAGATGAAAATCAACCAACCCAATTCGTTGAGGAAGAATCGCTTAAGAGAGAATATTATGATGATATAATAAAGTTGGGCTGGACCGGTTTCCGGAAGATGATACAGGCAAAAATTAATCCTGACGGCGGTGAGCGTTCTATCAAGTGGACTACAAAGCAAATGGAAAGATACAAGTATGAAATCGACTACTGGAAGCAAAGAGGAGTAAGAAGCCTTTGCGGATCCTTTTCTCGCTCGCCACTCATGGCCCTTTCCACATCTCGCTCTCTGATGGAAATAACTAAGGATATTTACCAAATTCCCGACAAACTTGAAGCTGTGATGGAAGCAATGATGGATGATATGATCGAAGAAGCAATCCAAGCTGCCAAACTGAGCGGCGAACCGGGAATATTTCTGGTGATGGAGCGTGGGGGAGGCTTTTATTATCCACTAGATATTTACGAGCGTTTTGAATATCCCCATATGAAAAGAATGGTAGAGGCATTTGCTGCAGAGGGATTCATCACCATCATGCACCTGGACCAGGACTACACGCTAAACCTGCCGTATTTTCTTGATTTGCCGGCCAAAATGGTTGTAGCTGAATTTGATAGCACCACGGATATTTTTAAAGCAAAAGAGATACTCGGCGGGCATATGTGTATTGCAGGCGACGTTCCTGCAGCTATGCTGTCAGTAGGTACGCCCGAGGGAGTAGAGGCGTACTGCAAAAAATTGATTGACGTGGTTGGAAAAGACAGTGGATTTATTTTGAGCACCGGCTGTACATGTCCGGTTGAATGTAAAATGGATAATTTTAAGGTTATGGTTAATATGGCTAAAACCTATTATCCGCATTAAACAAGTAAATGGCCAAAGCCTATATGGAAAATGGACTGAGGGAGCGCGGTTATCAATTCAGGTAAAACCAGATTAATCCTCCTGGCAGGATTTTTAGGGGCAGGGAAGACTACACTCCTTAAACAGATCCTTTCCAGTAAAACCGATATGTCTGATACTGTGGTGATTATTAACGA
>JAFDDS010000246.1 GCA_019310745.1 Deltaproteobacteria bacterium
CACAAAGCGCTATAGCTGAGCTAGGATCATCCCGCTACTGCAGGATGGTTTAAGGGATTAGTTAGGGAACCAAAAGTACTGGTAGTTCTGATTCTTCTGCTACCCGGTGAGAAACACTTCCCAACCAGAACTCCTTAAATCGATCCTTACCGGTAGTTCCCATAATGATCATACTGGCCTTATGCTCTCGCGCCACTCTTATAATCTCGGGTGCGCTCTTCCCTGAAGACAGGTGGGATTCTGCCTTGATTTCGTTCTTTTTTAATGTATCACAATACTCATTCAGACGCTTTTCACTCTCCTTTTCGAGCCGCTCTAATCCTGACTTATCATGCCCTTTGGCAATCTTGACTTCAAGAATATGCGCTACCATCGCCTTTTCCACCGACCCTTTCAGGGCCATGAGTACTCCCATGGCCTTTTCAGAAGGCTTGGACCAGTCAGTGGCAAGGAGGGGTTTTGCAAATATGCGACCATTAACCTGGGTAACAAGTTCACCTTCCCGTTCAAACCGCACCATGTATTTGCTCACCAGAATGGGAACCGTGGCTCGGCGGATAAGACCAAGGGTGTGGGAACCAAGACAGACCTCTTCTATTTCTGTTCTCTTACCTCTTCCAGCCACAATCAGATCGACTTTTTCTTCTTCCGCAATAGACATAATTTTTGGAATGGGCGTCCCCACCTCAATCCTGATCTTGGTCTCAATCCCCTTTTCTGATACAGATTCCTGCCAGTCTTCAAAACGAATACGCGCCTCTTCTCTCAGGCGCTCTTCTTCGTCTTTCAAGTATCCGCCATACGGCACAAATGCAACATCTTCCCTCGGTATAACAAAGGTCAGGACGATCTCTTTGAGACCGGCTTTTTTAAGTTCCAGAAGAGACTCCAGCGAATTAAAGTCCAACTCCCTGAATTTTGTGGGAAACAGAATCTTTTCAAATTTCATAATAAACTCCTTAAAAGAAGATTAAAGTTACGACCACAAAGACCGGAACCAAATAGACAATAGAATATTTCAACATATAACCAAAGAAACTCGGCATGGGCGTCCCTGCTTCCTCGGCAATTGATCGTACCATGAAGTTCGGTGCGTTTCCGATATATGTATTTGCGCCAAAAAAGACCGCACCCGCTGAAATCGCCTTCAGAAAGATGGCATTTTCTGTCATAAGGAGGGGAACGGCCTGGGCCTCTGTCATCCCCGGATAAAAGCTTCCAAGGGCAGTATTAAAAAATGTAAGGTAAGTTGGTGCATTATCAAGAAAACTTGAAAGAATGCCCGTAACCCAGAAATAATGAACCGGCTCTTTTACCGCGGCAATCAAAAAGCCCAGCTCCCCCTTCACACCCGCTTTGAGTAAAAGAAGGCACGGGACCATGGTAATGAATATCCCTATAAAGAGATAGGCGACCTCAATAATCGGAAACCAGGTAAACTCATTGTCCTCTCGCAGTTTCCTTGAAGTTGCGACGAGTGATAAAATTCCCATTAGAATCAATAGACCATCCCGCACCCAATCCTGCACAGCACGGTGAATTCCAAACGTGTTGACTTCTCCCCAGTCAACAATTCCGCTCATGAGTACAGACCCTACAACCCCGCCAAGAAAAAGAAAATTGTGTGTTCCTTCTAATTTCAGCGGTTCCTTCACCCCTTCTTCTGGAGGTGCAGACGTCAATCCTTCTTTTTTGTAATGATATGAATCAAGAACAAAGTAGATCACCAGCAGAACTATGGCCGTAAAAAGCATGTGTGGCATTAATTTAAAGGTCCAGAAAAAGGACACACCATGCAAAAACCCCAAAAAAAGCGGCGGGTCACCGAGGGGAGTGAGTGAACCTCCGATGTTGGCAACCAAAAAGATGAAAAATACCACCATAAATGTCCGGTTTTTTCGATAATCATTGGCCCTTAAAAAAGGCCGGATCAGCAGCATAGCCGCTCCAGTGGTCCCCATCCACGAGGCCAGCACCGTTCCGATAAGTATTATAACAGTGTTTACAGCCGGGGTCCCACGCAGCGTGCCGCGAAGCAGGATGCCGCCGGAAATAGTAAAAAGCGCCCATAGAAGGATAATGAAGGGGACATAATCAGCAAGGACAATATGAAGAATCTCATACATGGCAGCCCCTTTGTAGGCGATCAAAAAGGGGAGCCCTAAAGATACAGACCAAAAAGCAGAGACCTTTCCGAAATGATGGTGCCAGAACTTTGGAGCCAAAAGTGGAAAGAGCGCAATGGAAAGGAGCATACAGGCAAATGGGATACAGCTCCATAAAGGAAGGACCTCTCCCAGATTGATATGCTCGTGGCCATGCGATCCTGAACCGGCATGTACATCACCGTGTCCTGTCTCTCCGGCAACATGCCCTGTCCCTGTCTCTTGCGTTGCCTCAACAGTATTATTAAATGCCACAGCCGAAACCAAGAATACAAAACTACTCAGCACAAAAATCATCATTATCAATTTCACAAATTTCATTTACCAGTTACCCCCTGACAGTGCTAACCCAAATATATTCCGGCGCATTACTCGAAATTATTGAACAGTGAGAGCATTTCCTCCTTCAACCCTTCAGGGACCGAAGAAAGCTTTTCCATAGGCAGTTCGACAGACTCGCCAAGACTTCTCACAAGGAGATTGTTTTCATCATCCCGGATATCTGCTCTGGCCTTTATCCTGGGAGGTTTCGAGTCGTCCATGACCTCTCCCTTAATTATTAGGGGTGT
>JAFDDS010000247.1 GCA_019310745.1 Deltaproteobacteria bacterium
CCGGTAAGCATAGAGGTGCTAGGAAGTTATCATGATGTTGCTATATTTTTTGACAAGGTTGGAAAGTTAGATAGGATCGTTAATGTTGTCAATGTGAACATGATTCCAATCAAAGAACTGAGCACTACTCTTAAAACTTCATGTAAAGCCACAACCTACAGATTTAAAGAGGGGAAAAAAACCGAAAGTGTACCCAAAAAAAAGAAATAGCATAGTTATGCTTTTGATATGCGGTATTGTGACTATTCCTATTCTTTTAGGAATATCTACAGCTCAAGCTAAGGAAAAGGTTACCGTTAAGATTCCACAAGAGAAAAAAGAGGCCGCTGAAGCATCAAAAGAATCTGTGGAGGAAGCAACTGTTACTGTAGACAAGGAATACAAAGCAAAAGTAGCCTATTTTTATGATCCTACTAATAAAACAGATCCCTTCAAATCCTTTATTGTTGTTAGAAGGGAGTTAGAGGAAAAAGAACAAGGAAAACCAAAAACCTACCTTGAGACCCTTGACATTTCACAGTTGACCATCTCTGCCATAGTATTAGGAAGTAAGGGAAATTGGGCCCTTGTTCGGGAT
This sequence comes from Deltaproteobacteria bacterium, assembly GCA_019310745.1. The sequence continues at coordinate 578 of JAFDDS010000247.1, forward strand.
TCAAAAGGAGATGGTCATGTAATTAAGGTGGGAACCCTTATAGGAAGGAAAAACGGTCGAGTAAAAAGCATTCTTGAAAAAGAGGTGGTTGTCACTGAATCTTATAAGGATATTAGAGATCGCGAAACAATAAAGGATATCTCGATAAAGCTCCCATCTATAGATATAGATTAGTTCGATAAAACAGCAAAATAAAGGAGAGTTGGCATGTTTTATGACAATGGCCTGAGAAAAGAAAATATTATCTCTCTATTAATAACATTCTTTTTAACCTTTTTTGTCTTTAGCTGTGCTCAAGCACCTGTAAAAAAAGAGGTTACAGGCATAATAGAAGAGAAGCCTACTCAAATCGAATCAATAAAAGTCATTTCTGATCCCTCTAATGAAAAGACAATGATTGAAATAACCAGCTCAAAACTTGTCTCCTATGCTGCCTTTAAATTGGTTGAACCATTGCGACTCATAATGGATTTAAATGCACTTCCTGCCCAGGGATTGGCCGGCCCTGATGTCATTAATGACAGGCTCATAAAAGGTATCCATTTTGAGAAAGTCAAAGAAGGGCCTGTATCAACACGCCTTATTGCTACTTTAATTCAGGATGTGGACTACAATGTGAGGGAAAAGGATAAAACAGTAACATTCCTGCTTTCGGCGAAAAAAACCAGTGAAATTGAAAAAAAGCAGCTTCCTTCTCCACCAGCAGAAGAAAATGAAATGGTAGCAAAAGAACCTCGCCTGTACTTTTCACCTTCAAAAACACAACTGAATCAGATACTCGGGGTCGATTTTTTCATGCTCTCAAAAGGAAAATCAAGGATCACGGTCACCACCACTAAAAAGGCAGATTATGATTTAAGCAGGAAACACTCTCTTACCTTGCTTTTGGAAATAATGGGTGCCACTATACCATCTGAACTGACAAGATATTTAAACTCCTCCCTTTTTAAAGGGGCAGTCAATCAAATTACACCGATTGTAAAAGTTGCAGAAAAGCAGGTTGATCTGGAAATAGAGTTAAAAGAAATGGTCCCTTACCATGTGATACAGGCGGATAAAGAAATAAGGCTAGATTTTAGTAAAACATCTGTCAAACCACCTGCCAAAACAATAACACAGACCAAGCTTGGTAAGACCATTGTGAAACCAACGAAAGAGATATCTTCTGAGTCATTTGTTAAATCTCCGAAAATGCTCCCCAATTCAGTTAAAGGTGCTGTTAATTTTCCTCATAAAACCAAAAAATATACAGGAGCCAGAATGACCCTTGAGTTTGCCGAGGCAGATATAAGAAACATCCTCAAGTTAATTGGAGAGGTGAGCCAGCGGAATATTGTGTGGGGACCCGAGGTAAAAGGCACAGCGTCTATGAGACTAAAAAATGTCCCCTGGGATCAGGCCCTGGATGTAGTGCTTGATGTAAATAATCTTGGTAAAAGAGAAGATGGAAGCATTATCAGGATAATGACAAAAGACGCTATAAAGGCATTAGAGCAGGAGGAGGAAGCGAAACTAAGGGCTGAAAGGGAAAGGATGAAGGAAGATAAGGCCGCACAAAAGGCGGCTGAAGCAGAAGAACCATTGGAAACTGCCTATATAACTGTCAATTATCAGGATGTCACTGCTATAAAAACCCTTATAGAAGAAAATGTGAAGGGACCGAGAGGTAGATTATCAGTTGATACCGCAACGAAAACCATAATCATTACGGATACAGCCTCCAATGTACAAGGGGCAAAGGCCTTGAAAGACAGGCAGGACATGCCAATCAAGCAGGTAATGATTGAAGCGAGGATTGTTGAGGCTACCACAAGTTTTGGAAGAAATATAGGAGTTGAATGGGGCGGTAGTTACCAGACATCCAGGCATCCTTGGGGGGGATCTGGGCCGAGGTCGTATACCTATAATTTCGCTACAAACTTTACCATGCCTAGCGCCACTGCAGCGGGAATAGCCTTTAGCAACTCAGCGGCTACAAAAGTCCTTAACGCACAAATAGCCCTGGCTGAGACTGATAATAAGGCGAAGACCCTCTCTGCGCCGAAAATCATTACACGTGATACAAAAACAGCTACCATAAAGCAAGGCACAAAGATTGTAATCCCTTCAGGTACAGATTCGAGTGGAAACAAAACATATGAACAGGTT
>JAFDDS010000248.1 GCA_019310745.1 Deltaproteobacteria bacterium
ATCTGCCAACACTATTTCATTTCTATGATATTGTGACAGTACGAGCCCTGGCACCTCTAAAAAAAACGATCAACATCTGTTCTTCTTATCTTGAGCCGGGCGGCCTCCTGGTTACCTTCAAAGGTTTACGTGTTGACCGAGAGATTGAAGAAAGTAAACAATTAATGAAGGAATTCAATTTCAAAATCAGTAAAAAAGTTCTCTATAGCCTCCCAGAAACACAGGGTAATAGGTGCCTTCTTATCCTGCAAAAGGGGAAAGCTTCGTGATTCGATTCGCCCATTCAGGTATGCGGGAAAATGATGGTATGGGTATGGGCTGCAGGTTGTATTCACTTTAAACTTTAGCTCACTTTAGTCACTTACATTATAGGAGATGCTATTATGGCAGTTGTTACCAAAGAAGTTGAAATCGAGACAAAAGGATTTAATGATATTCATGATATCACATCGCTGGTGAATGCCTTTGTAAAAAAACTACCTTTCTCCGAAGGTTCTGTTATCATATTTGTCCCTGGTTCCACCGGTGGGGTGACAACTATTGAATTTGAATCAGGTGTTATTGATGATTTGAAAGATGCCTTTGAAAGGCTCATCCCTCAAACAATAGAATACAAGCATAATCTAAGGTGGGGAGATGGAAATGGTTTTTCTCATGTCAGATCAGCGATATGTAAGGCCTCTCTCACAGTACCCTTCATGACCAACAAGCCTCTAACAGGTACCTGGCAACAGATTGTTTGTATAGATTTTGACAACAGAGAAAGGCACAGAAGATTAATCTTTCAGGCAAGCGGGTAAAAAACTCTTGTAATTATTTTCTTTGTGGTGAAAAAGGGCTATTTTTTAGGTGGAAATAGCAGGATATGAAAAAAAAGAGCCTATTTTATTTCAGGCGGTAGGTAATTAATCCATGTGCAGTGTCGTAAGGGGAAACACTAATCTGAACCTTGTCCCCGATTATTACCTTGATCTTATTCTTTTTCATTCGGCCGGAGAGTACGCCAGTAATCTTAACCCCTTTATCACACGCAATCTCCATGGTTCCTCCGCCTAACATCCGTGTGACCACACCTTCTAAATGTATGAGATCGTCTCTGCTCAATTTCCTCTTTATCTCTTTATGTCTTCATGTTTGTTAAAATTTTTGTCTATATGACATAAAATACCTTTTATGTCAATATGTTAAACATATGTTATCTTAAATTTTTGAAATTTACTAAAATTGAGCATGTAATCCTTGTTTTTCATAAGAAAATCTCATATATTTTTGTGTTTTGACGAATAAAAGACATTTGTGTATAAACACAAAGTAATGAGGAGTAGCGTAGCTATCATGAAGGTAAAATCTGAGCATAACAAACTTTACGACCACATCACAGGGGTAATACTAGCTGGCGGAGCCAGTAAGCGCTACGGTAAAGATAAGGCCTTTCTAAAAATCGGGAGTGCCCGATTGATCGACAATATAGTCCAAGAAATGAAAACTATCTTTAAACGTGTTATCCTGATCACGAATGAGAAAATAAAGTATGAATATCTTGAAATACCAATGTTTGAGGACATTATAAAAGGATTAGGTCCTTTAGGAGGAATATATACAGGATTAATGAGCATACCTGACCAGGCAGGATTCTTTGTTGCGTGTGATATGCCACGTATCAACAGGCAATTAGTTCGTTACATGGTGGATATAAAAGGAAATCATAAAGCAGTGGTTCCCTCAGTAGCCGATAATATAGAACCCCTTCATGCTATCTATTTTCAATCATGCCTGAAGCCTATCAGGCACCTTATTGACACTAAGCGCTGCCAAGTCAGGCTTTTTTTCGACTCTATACCAGTCAGATATGTTAAAGAAGATGAGATACGCAAATTTTGTTGCCCGAGCACGGCTTTCCTCAATATCAATACACCTGATGAATTTGCCAAAATTAAATCCCTGATTAACATATAAAGTAAAACGGTAAAATGATCATATCTACCTATCAACCATTTTTTGCTCCGTTTTCTGCATTCTTTGCAAAGGCGTATCTTTCCGACATGATGATTATTTTGGATAACGTCCAATTCCCGCAGAGGACAACGTGGATAACCAGAAACCGCTTTAAAAATGACCAAGGGATCCTATGGGTTACCATCCCGGTGTGGAGAAAAGGGCTAGGACTCCAAAACATCAACGAGGTAACAATATACCCTGAGGGGAACTGGAGAAAAAAACACAGAGCGAGCCTAAAAAAATCCTATGCCAATGCCCCATATCTTAAGGAGCATTTAGGTTTTGTGGGTGAGATCTTTTCAGACAGATTTGAAAAATTAATAGATCTCAATATGAGTATAATCCATTATCTGAAAAAACATCTGCTGATTCCTACACCTCTGGTTCTGCAGTCCGATTTAGGCATCAAAGGGAAAGGGCATGAGCTTCTCATTAACATTTGCATGAAAATAGGTGCATCTGACTATCTGGCTCAAAAGAGTGCAGAAAAATATCTGGATAAGAATTTATTTTCTCGCGCAGGGATAATGTTACATTTTTTTACACCTTCATCTCCTGTCTACCCCCAGCTCTGGGGCGCATTTATCCATAATCTCTCTGCCTTTGACCTTTTGTTTAACTGTGGTCCGAAAAGTCATGAAATCTTGTTTCCAAAAAAAGGCCTATAATGCCTTGGGAACAGTTTAAAAAGGTTGGTTATTACTTCGTGCTTACTT
>JAFDDS010000249.1 GCA_019310745.1 Deltaproteobacteria bacterium
CACATCAAGAATCACTCTTTCAAACGTTCATGAAAATTGTCTCAGTTTATGCTTCTCCTTATTTTACTCAATCAACGCCTGGTTAAAATCCTCGATAATATCTTCAGTTGCTTCAATACCCACCGATACTCGGATTAAGCTGTCTGAAATCCCTAGCGCTTGGCGGTCTTCAGGAGACATGCCTGAGTGAGATGTAATAGCCGGCCTGGTAATGAGCGATTCCACGCCGCCGAGACTTGGAGCGCTTATTGGGAGCGTTGTATTTTGGATAAAACGGTCGGCTGCTTGGATATCGCCTTTCAACTCAAAGCTCAACATACCGCTGAATCCATCAAACAACTCCCTTGCACGCTGGTGCCGGGGATGGTTCTCAAGACCTGGATAGTTAACTTTGTTAATTGCCGAATGTTTTTCTAAAAACTTAGCAATCTTGAGGGTGCTTTCGTTTTGATATTTTACCCTTACTGCCAGTGTTTTCAGACCACGATGCAGAAGAAAACAGGCATGAGGATCGAGCGAGCCACCAAGGTGGTTGAGCTTGTGTGTAATTTTTTCGATTAGATCGGCACGGCCTATGACAGCGCCTGCCACAATATCTGAGTGACCGTTGAGGTATTTTGTACAACTATGGAGCGAGAGGTCAAAGCCCCACTCAGGAGGTCTAAAGTTCACAGGGCTCGAAAAGGTATTATCGATTAGTGATATAACACCATGCGCCTTGGCAAATTCTACAACAGCTGTAAGGTCAGCAACCTGCAGAAGAGGGTTTGTCATAGATTCAACATAAATTGCTTTGGTATTGGGTTTTAATTTGTTTTTCCAGGAGTCTGGATTGTCGCCATCTATGAAATCATATGAGATCCCAAATGTTTCCAAATCTTTTGTAATAAAATCATGCGTCCCGCCGTACAGACATTCTTGTGCCAGCAAATGATCACCAGAAACGAGAATACTTAAGAGGGTAGTTGAAATCGCTGCCATGCCGCTTGCAGTCACAAGTGCTGCTTCAGCATTCTCTAATGCCGCTAATTTTTGGTGGAGGGCGATATGATTTGGGGTATTGTTCAGGCGAATGTATCTGAGATCATGGTAACTGGTTGCGCCGGTGTATTCAAATGTAGAAGACTGAAAAACAGGCATACTCACTGCACCATTGATGAGCGGATCAGGTTCACCGGCATGGATGAGCTTGGTTTCAAGATGTTTGTAAATTTTAGACATGATGAGTTCTCCTTAATTGACACGTATACTTTCATTGAGCATGGGTTTTTCTTACGTCAATAGGATTGATATGGATATTACAGACCAGGAGAGAAATTGATTATAATTATGCTTCTGCATACACTGCTGACGCTTCCTCAAGGGCTCCGGCCTTTGTCTTAACACCTTCAGCATTCAGCACTGTCTCCAGGACAGAGAGGAACAAAAAGACATTTTTCCTACTGGAAGAATGCCCCATCAGTCCCACGCGCCAGATTTTTCCTTGAAGATTGCCCAAGCCGCCACCTATCTCTATTCCAAAATCAGTGAGCAGCGCTTTGCGCACTTTCATATCGTTTACGCCCTCAGGAATACAAACAGCATTTAACGTTGGCAGACGTTCAGGTTCGGGAACAAGCATAGCAAGACCCATTGCATCTATACCGGCTACGAGTGCTCTATGATTCAATTGATGCCGGACAAAACGTGCCTCAAGTCCCTCCTCTGCAATGATGCGCAACGCTTCACGAAGTGCATAGATCATATTGATGGGTGCGGTGTGGTGATATTTCCTCTCAGCACCCCAGTAGCTACGAACCATGCTCATATCAAGATACCAGCTGACTATCGGGCTTTTGCGGCTTTCAAGGACTTTTATGGCGGCAGGGCCGAATGTGATGGGAGCTAGGCCAGGAGGGCATGATATGCATTTTTGTGTTCCGCTGTATGCTACATCTATTCCCATAGCATCAACAGCTACTTCCACCCCCCCAAGAGAAGTGACCATGTCCACGAGAAAAAGTGCACCTGCTTCATGCGCAATGTTTGCAATGTCCTCAAGGGGTTGGCAAACTCCTGTTGAGGTCTCAGCATGCACCAAAGCAAGAACTTTCGGATTTTTTCCCCGGACTGCCTTTCGTACCGCCTCAGGATCTATTGCTCTTCCCCATTCACAATCAACCCGGATAAGCTGGCCACCCAGGCGCTTAACAATATCAGCCATTCGCATGCCAAATACACCATTTATGCATACTACTACTTCTTCTCCTGGCTCTACAGGTTTCCATTCCTGCGCTGCCTGTGCCGGAAACCGGTATAGTGAATGGATTTTCTGTTTGGAACAGATATTGAAGCAAACGCTGTGTTTCATCCATTATCGATAGAAAATAGGGATCTAAATGGCCAATGCATGGAGCTGACATGGCCTGTAACACCCGTGCGGACACATTACTTGGTCCAGGACCCATAAGTACACGATCACCTGGGTTGATGTCCTTGAAATCATTTGTGTTAATATTCATTGCAGTCTCCTGTTTTTTAGGTGTGAGGAAATATTATCATTGTTTCACGTTCTTAAAAATCTATAGAAGAAAAGCAGATATGTCAAGGATACACAGGTAGGATCACCTGAATGATGCTGTGGGCAGATCTTTATAAATTCAAGAAAATGAGAGCGGTGAGTTTATGGAATGATTTACCTTGGCTCTATAATGTTTTTCAGGCGGAAAAAGTATAGACTTGTATCACTATACGAAAGTTTTTCGGTCCTTCATTTTTTCACAATCATAACAGTAGTAAAAAGTCTCAGCCGGGTTTCTGGATGCACAATATGAAGAGTTTTCCATTCCAGATATCAGGCGGCTAGACTTCCGGATACTCTGGCTCGACATATATCCACTTATCAGACACCGGAAGCTGGGAATCCGTGTAATCGATGTAGTATTCTGGAGCCTTTGGCAGTGCATTGCCCTGGGTGGCGGTCTGGCCTTTAATTCCCACAACCCAAGGTGCTTGAGGATCTTTTTTATAACATCCTCGTCCTCGATGTTTTAACGCCACACATCAGCGGCAGCTAAAAGCAAAACGACGAGGGAGGAGGCTAGATTCTACCATGTGCCCTTCTGGTTGGTCTTAATATAGCTGCCAGTATGATACCGACAATGCCGAAAGCAGCGCAGACCAGAAAAGCCATCTGGTAGCTTCCAGTCAAGTCAAATATATAACCGGTCACAACCGGACCGACAGCCGCTCCAGCGGTAAAGCCAAGGTGAACAACCCCGTAAATCAAACCATGTGAGCTCAGCCCAAAAAGCCCGGCTACCAGAGGCGATTCTGACGCCGCCATACCTCCACCAGCAAAGCCAAAGATAACAGCAAAAAGGTAAAGCATCCACAGTTCTCTGGCTGGCACCAGCCAGAATAAAGCTGCCAAAATCATAATAAAGCCAACAATAAAAATCTGCCTGTTGCCGATTCTGTCAGCAACGCCACCCAGCACATAATTGCCAACAAGACTCATCCCGCCCCTGCAAGATAAAATGGTGGCGGCACTGGTGGCTGAGATCCCCAACTCAATGGCGTGCGGCACAATATGTACGACTATAGCGAAAACCCCAAACCCAAAGCAGAAGAAAATGCTGAAAGCCACCCAGAACTGCGCAGTGTAAGCTGCCTCCCTGAGCGAAAACGGCTGAGTATCGCACGTTAATTCCGGTTGTTTTCCTTCATCTGCGCCATAGGGCAGCTGCCCCATCTGAGTCGGGTCGCGCCTCAGAAACTGAGCAAAGAAAACCACAAATAGTAAAACCACACCGCCCAGCATGATATAAGAGAGGCGCCAATTATAAAGGGCTATAAGCCGAGTAGTCACTGGCGGTCCAATCAACTGGCCTATGCTAACCCCAGCGAGAACCATGCCCGTCATCAATGTCCTTCTCCCCACAAACCATCTGGCGACAGTAGATAACTGCGGTACCCAGACACCACTCATGCCGGTACCTACTATCACTCCATAGAACAGATACATCTGCCAGAGAGCGCTGACCTGCGACATCAGCAAATATCCCAGACCTAATAGTAAGCCACAGAGTGTCAACACCACCCGGGGACCGAACCTGTCATTAAGTACCCCCACGACAATACCCAGCACGCCGTACATAGTCATGGACAGTGAGAAGGCGCCTGAGGTCATGGCATGAGTCCAGCCAAACTCGTTCAGCAACGGTTTAAAGAAGACGCCAAAGGAATAATAGGGGGCCCACGAAACCACCATAATGAAGAGGGCCACCACAACTACGATATAGCCGTAGAAAAAACGTGGTTCAGTCTTAAGAGTTTGGTAACCTTTCTTATCAGGCATGATAAACGAGTTCCAGAGTAGCTTCTTTTATCAGGATAGTGACATTATAGCATATGTCAGTTAGACACGATTGTAGTTCACCAGTAAGCAATGGATAAGAACACCCTTTTGTGTGTCGAAGTGTAAGCGATTTTGCCTTGTGTGCCAAAGGTAAAGTAGACGCAAAATTTTCTATATAATAAACACGCAGCTGAATTCAGTATTATACTCTTAAACGGTTGATAAGAATTTCCTTTTTCGAACTCTGACTATACGTGATTCGGCTTTATGTGTCAAACCAAACTCAACCTCATGATGTTGTGGGGGTAACTATGTGGTTGAAAAGATGGGCTGAGGACAGGAAGGGCGAGGATGGTATGACAGTGAATCAAGAGCCTGATCTTGATGGGAGAGCGGAAAATGGCAGAAATTTGGGTAGGGCTATTCCCTAAACCCATCTTTTTTTTAAAAAATCAGCCGGCGTAGGTCTCCTGATACTCAGGGGGTCTACAAAGA
>JAFDDS010000250.1 GCA_019310745.1 Deltaproteobacteria bacterium
TCAATCTTTATAATTGGGCCCACCTTGCCCATCATTTCTTGGGCAAGACCTATTTCGAGGTGGGAGAATATCCGAAGTCTCAAGATCATTTTGATAAAGCAGCTAAGCTTTTAGAACCTATTAGCATGGCTCCAGGCTTTACGAACTTGAATAAGATAGGCGGAGCGAGATCAAAGGTGATGAGAAACGAGAAGGATATTGAATTAAGATCCTTATGCGAGTATGCGGCTGAGAATCAGATAAGTGTGTTTGATGGTAGAATGGCTAAATATATTGCTGAGATTCTTTTAAATATAGATGATCAACACGCGTTTGAGGCGGAGGATTGGGTCAGGAAAGCTATTGAAGCGGATAAAAGAAATGGAATGATGTTTTATTTGGGTAGGGATCATGCTCTTTACGCTGAACTGTTTAGACGAAAAGGCAATCAATCAAAAGCCAAAGAAAACTTGAGAAAGGCAATAGACATCTTCAAAGAATGCGGTGCCGATGGATGGGTGAAGAAATATGAGAAAGAGATGGCCACTCTCTAATGAAAAATCTCCCTCCACAATATCCATATCTTGTGGTCGATGCTTCTGGCCAGAAACCTTCTACTACTGCTATGATTGCTAACAATTTGAAAGCCCAAAAAGTTTAGTATTGTGTTTGTAGTCTATAAGAGAATCATGTAGAATCCAATTGTCACATATGGCACGTAAGATTGGCTTTTCAATCCCTCATATTTTAGGCGAAGTGCTCACTGAATATCACAGGTTCAACACATCCTTTGAAACTCTCAATATATCTTTACAACACAAAAATTTAGGAGAGATAGTTAATGATGGGAAAAGAGGAATTTATCATTACTGCTGACCAACGGCTCAATGAAAAGGAATTGGATTTAGATGTTTTTAATTTTCCAATAGCGATTTTTTCATTTTTTAAAACAATGGCAGACATTGAAACATGGGAGAAACAAGCCTCTCGACTTAATGCAAAAAGAATAAACCACCCAAAGAGTGATGATTCACGATTGCATTGGGGTAAAATCATACAATGGCCAATGTCAATTTGGAATATTGAAGAATTAGGGATTCCAATAATAATAGTTGGCCCTGTTCTATCTGGTCCTTGGGTTGCTATGGCCTTAGAAGAGTTAAAAGTCTTAGGCTTAAAATATGCTATTGGAATTGGAGCATATGGTAGTTTTTCAGACGAATTACAAATAGACGATATTGTTATCGCAGATAATGCTATTATTTCGGATGGAACATCCAAAGAATACTCAAATGATTCAGAGGCAAAGCCAACGAAAAGATTACTTGATTTGGTTGAAGTTATTCTTCAGCGTGAAAACCAAAAATATAGAACAGCAAGCGTTTGGACACTTGATGCCATGTACCGTGAATCCATTGAAAAAATGAAAATGTGGAGAAAAAGAGGTGCAGAATGTGTAAATATGGAAACAGGGACTTTCTATACGGTTGCAAAAGAATTGAATATTGAGTCTATTTACTTTGGTTTCATTCTTGATCTTATCCATACAGAAGAATGGGCTGGGTGGGGCGGTCTTGACGATGAGCTGAAAAGCAAAGTAGATGATACTAAATCCAATTTAGTGATGGTTGAAGATTTAGCAGTAGAGCTTGCAAGAGAAATCAAGAAAAGTGATGATTTTAATCTTTAAGATTAGGCATACACACAATATGGTTGCTTATCCGCCTTCTTAAACTGGTGACATCTCCAACATATTTAGGAGAATTATTGGCCAATAAAATCAGTGATATCTAAACGCCCTATCCGGAAGGCTACGGTTTTGTTTACCGCTATGCTTGGAAGGAATTGAGAAGCACAGAAACTTTCTAATATGATTTGAATACTGAAACAAAATTAGATAAAATGCATAAAGCCAATGTGGCACGTAGCTGTAAGCATAGTGGAAGGAAATTTGAGGCAAACTAATAAATCCAAGGAAATGATATTGTGATATATGGAATGCTCGTATATTGGATATTATGGCTTCCATATAATAAATGTTAGGTCTAATGTTGTTTTTAGCAAATGTTATTGACCACAAGCAAATTTCATCAATCTTATGCTGTTAAGGAGAGCATAAATGAATCCTACATCAGACTCAAACACAAGAAAACACGAGAATTTGGAAGAACTATTTAAAAAGCACGGTTTTACCGATTTCAAATGGATTGATCCTGAAAAAATACTTGTCTCACAATGGGTTCGCATGAAATGCATATTCGGTTGTGGAGATTATAGTAAAAATGCTTCATGTCCACCAAACGTACCAACGGTATCTGAATGTGAAAGATTTTTCCGTGAGTACGGCGATGCTGTTGTTTTTCACTTCGAAAAAAGGGTTGAAAAGCCGGAAGACCGTCATGCATGGTCAAAAAAGGTTAACTCAGATCTTCTGAAGCTGGAGCGTGAGGTTTTTATTTCCGGGTACGAAAGAGCTTTTCTTTTGTTTATGGACAGTTGCTACTTATGTTCTGATTGCTCAGGAGAAAGATATGAGTGTAAGAATCTAAAATCATCTCGCCCCTCAGTTGAGGCGATGGCAGTTGATGTATACAAAACTGTAAGGGAGGTTGGTTATTCTATCCATGTTCTTTCAGATTATTCACAGACAATGAACCGTTATGCTTTTTTAATGATCCAATAACTACGAATACCACTTCAAGTGAAGTCAGGAGCCTAACATTTTTCTCAACTCTGACTTGCAAATTCGCTGGCGCTCATTTACCAGCAGGTTAGCTCAAGCGTTAATTCTGATGTTTCAATTACTGCTATAAATAGAAAGTCTCCCATAAGTCTCCTGACTTACGATTACTATACGTAACATGAACAGGCGGGGCGCGTACTTCTAACTGAATCCTACTATCTTTACGGCTCTCTGATTTCATCGAATGCCGATTGAAACCTGCACGGGCCAGACTAAATAGTCTAGCCTTATTCTCATGGGGATTATAGGCGAAGTGAAAATCAGTCCAGACTTTGCAGATCTCCACCCATTAGAATTCCCATGAGGCGTATCTTTTCGGGAGGTGCCACGGATGTGTTTTAAACGTCAGTATTTGAGTCAGAATCACACCGAAGGAGAAATATTTTGTGCGATGTGGGCCTACTTCCAGCTTAATCCTATTCCGAACTTTATGTCGGGATCTTGATGCGCCAGACCTAATTTGAACTCGAAAAAGAGCTTCATTCCTTGTTTCAGCTCGGTCTCGATCCCTCCAATCGCGTTCAGGGAGCCCTCAATATCACTGCCATCTCCAGGATAGCCATCATCGTAGTTGACATAGGTGAGCCCCAATCCGCCGCCGAGATATGGCTTCCACACCTGGAACTTCGGGAAGACGTAATGTACCTCAGCCAACATCTGCACGACTGTCTGGTCATCACCGAACCCGACCTCCACGCTGGGCCTAAAGCGAACATCCTTAGTCAACTGTCCCAGGTTGAAGTGAACACCACCGTATACCTGATCAGGGTCACTGCTCAGACCAGCCCGAATTCCCCATCCGTCAAAGCGGATCTCCGGTGTCTCCTGAGCCATTGCCTTTGGTGCAAACCCTGCAAGGATGAGCATGACGATGGCGACTGTTAGATAGATGAATTTTTTGTTGCTCATAAATCCCCCATATATTTATATTGTGGTTAGCAGTGTCAAAGAAGAAACTGCACTATGTTTATGATATGATCCTATCATCCTGGAATATCAAAAACCACTTCTTTTATTGAAAAAAGTGGGACATTCCCAATGAATGATGTCTCATATCTCTATCCATTTTTCATTGTCAATATTGATTGTGATGTAGGAGTTCAAAATGAACTAATCAATTTCAGATAGCCTCTATCTATTGCATATTTCAATTAGAATTCATCGCCTAGTTAAAAAATCTGGAAAGATGCAGTAAGCTTATCTCAAGCGCGCATAACCTTGTTAAGAGATTGAATTTTAGATATCACATATATTTTTTACTAAATTATAGTTAAGATTATTCCTTATAATTTGTAACCAAATTGTAACCACCAGCATCAAAATTAAGCTAATTTAATCAAACTCTATCAAAAGTTGTGATGAAGCGCAAACCCTCAATAAAAAAGGGGAGAAGCCCTATTAACAGGACTCCTCCCTAAATGTTACAAATAATTACTTTTCGATTGCTAATCCCTGTGCCGTGTGTTCGAGTCACGCCGGGGGCACCAGTAAAATCAAGGGATTAGTCCCGCCGTTGTCGGCGGGAGTAGCTCCTTTTTTTGTAAAGCTACTTCTATCGCATAGGAGAAAAAATTATGAATTACAAAAAGGTAGTGCTTACATTGATGCTTGGATTAAGCTTTAGACTAATCACTTAATCCTACCACCTTTATACTCCGGTAAAAAAATGCCAAACGCTTATTGTACCTGTTTGTTCTCCATAATCTCATACCCATTCATTACAGCCGAAATTCAACCACTACAACATAATGTAAGCCAATACTGGTAAGTTTTTTCCTATTGACGCACAATTATAATCTTTCTATAATTCCAAAATAACAAAGAGCGTTCTTATCATTGTTACTATTTCGATCACCATACCTTATATACCATTATCTCAACAGGAGGTTCACTCATGAAGTTACACTTTAAATGGCTGTTGCCTGTACTCATTGCATCAGTTTTTATTGTAGTCTTTGCGTATCTTTCTCCTGCCTGGGCCATCACATGGGCTGAGCAACCCATGCTGGCATGGGAGCAAACTGCTTTGAAGTTTTTTGACAGGGATGATTCCGATAAGGTCATCGACCTGGCCAAGGAGCAGGACAGGGATCCCAACAGAAACGTAGCTCTTCTCGTTTACTTCAGTCATGCTCAGAAGTATTATATGGACCGGAATCGGGCCTCAGCCATTCACTACGAACAGCAATACCATGCGCTATTAAATCGGCTTTCAGG
>JAFDDS010000251.1 GCA_019310745.1 Deltaproteobacteria bacterium
GAATGGCTATTATACAATTAGATTCGAAAAAAAGAACAATGACAGGTAAAGGCTCGGCTCGAAAGCTAAGAAGCGTGGGCAAGCTTCCTGGTATACTATATGGTCCAGAGACAAGTCCCATCATGCTTTCACTAGATCATAAGCATCTCCAAAAAATTCTTAGAGGAAAATCAGCTGAAAATATTATATTTGATCTAAAAGTAGACTCTAATGGAACAAATCAATCTATGAGAGTTATGATAAAAGAGATACAGAAGGATCCGGTTACAAGAGATTATCTTCATGTTGATTTTTACGAGATATCTATGGAAAAGGAACTAGAGGTTGATATTCCTGTGTATCTCGTAAATACACCAATAGGGGTAAGTGAGGGCGGTATTTTAGAGCATATCCGTAGGGAGTTAAAGATCTCATGTATGCCAAAAAACCTGGTAGACAAAATAGAAGTTGATGTGTCTGGCCTTGCTATTGGACAGTCACTTCATCTGGAGGACATTGATTTGCCTCCAGGTTTAAAATCAATAGAAGACGGAGATCTTACCATTGCCACAGTTGTTGCTCCTGCCATAGAAGAAGAGGTAGAAGAAGAGGTAGAAGAAGAGGCAGAAGAAGCTGAAAGTGAGGAAATAAAAGGCGAAGAGAAATCCTAAAACTATATGTTTGATAATAGGGCTTGGTAATCCAGGCACTGTATACAAAAACAGTAGACATAATCTTGGATTTAAGACCGTTGATCTTTTAAGTACTCAATTAGACCTTCATTTATCTGATCATCGCTTTCAAACCTTAAGCACAAGCACAAAGTACCATAATAAAAAGATACTATTAGCATGCCCACAAACATTAATGAATAGATCAGGAATTGCGGTTAAGCATTTGGTTGAATATTACAGACCAGATATCAGAGATATAATGGTTATACATGATGATATTGATTTAGACGTAGGTCGTATAAAGATAGCATGTGGTGGAGGAGCAGGAGGTCATCATGGGATAGAGTCTGTAGCTTATCACCTTGGAATAAATGAGTTCTGCAGGACTAAGATTGGAATAGGCAGACCTCGGTATAATGAAGCAATTGAGGATTTTGTTTTAAACCCTTTTTATGATGATCAACAAACAACAATCAAAGAAGCATTGCATATAGCAGTAAAGGCCATCGAATCATTTGTTTTATATGGAGTAGAGGAGGCAATGAATACGTTCAATTCTTTGACAACCAGGAAAAAGGAGTTAGAAAGATAATGCAAAGTTTAACTGTGTATGCACCTTATTTAGGAATTTTGGGCCTTATATTCGCCTATCTAATATTTCTTTATGTAAACAAACAACCTAATGGAAGTGAGCTTATGAAGGATCTGGAAGGCATGATCCATTCGGGTGCCATGGCCTTTTTAAAGAAAGAATATTCAGTCCTGCTGGTTTTTATAGCCATCGTTTTTCTTTTGCTTGGGTTTGGTATATCCTGGAGAACGGCTATTGCCTTTGTGACCGGGGCGTTTTGTTCTATGTTAGCCGGATTTTCAGGAATGAGTGCCGCTACCAAAGGTAATTCTCGAACTGCGGATGCTGCGAATAAATATGGTCAGGCGAAAGCCCTTAACGTATCGTACTTTTCCGGCTCCGTAATGGGCATTTCTGTCGCCAGTCTCGGTCTCCTTGGACTTGGTTTCTGGTTCTGGTATTATGGGGGCAACCCGGAAACAGCACAATATATTAATGGGTTTGCTATGGGAGCTAGCTCCATTGATGGGAGCTAGCTCCATTGCCCTATTTGCCAGGGTTGGCGGTGGTGTATTTACAAAGGCTGCGGATGTAGGGGCTGATCTGGTAGGAAAGGTGGAGGCTGGTATTCCTGAGGATGACCCTCGAAACCCCGGAGTTATTGCAGATAATGTCGGCGATAATGTAGGCGATATAGCAGGGATGGGGGCAGATATATTTGAATCCTATGTTGGCTCTGTAATTGCTACCATCGCAATTGCAGCCACATTATCTATTACGCCTGAGTTTCTAAATCAATTTCCTGTTTTAAAGGGATTGTCTACAATGGCAATAAAACTGAAATACATGGCAATGCCCATCCTTGTTGTTATGGCAGGATTGCTGAGTTCATTTGTGGGTGTGTTTTCCATCAAGCTCTTTCAGAAAGGAAATCCCGCTGGTGCGCTGAGATATACGACATTTGTGGCAGCCGCTGTTTTCGTAATTCTGACTGCTATTATTACAAATTCTATTGGCATGCCTTGGGGAGCTTTCTGGGCTATCTTTTCTGGGCTCCTGTGCGGCATCGCAATCGGCCTTCTGGCAGAATACTATACCTCTGGACCACCGGTTAGAACTATTGCTGGTCAATCCGCTACAGGCCCTGCAACCTTAATCATAGCCGGCCTTGCTGTGGGTATGCAATCCACCTATCTTCCTATCCTTGGTATTTGTGCGGCCACATTTGTTGGATTTAAAACCGCAGGAATTTACGGTATTGGTCTTTCAGCGGTGGGAATGCTGGCAACGGTTGGAGCCACCATGACTGTGGATGCATATGGACCAATAGCAGACAATGCAGGAGGCATATCGGAAATGGCGGGTCTTGGTCCTGAAACCAGAAAGATCACCGATGGTCTTGATGCCCTTGGTAACACTACGGCCGCTATCGGGAAAGGTTTTGCTATAGGTTCCGCAGCGTTGACTGCACTGGCCCTCTTTGTTGCTTATACCCAGGCAGCAGGTTTAGAAATAATAGATATAAAGAATCCTATGGTAGTAATAGGGGTTTTTATCGGTGGTATAGTACCTATGCTTTGTGCAGCCTTGACAATGACCTCTGTAGGTAAGGCTGCTTTTTCCATTGTGGAAGAAATCCGGCGTCAATTCAGGGAAATCCCAGGACTTCTTGAGGGAAAAGAAGGAGTGAAGCCAGATCCAGCCACCTGTGTATCTATTGCAACAGGGGCAGCCCTTAAAAGAATGGTGGCACCTGGTCTGATTGCTGTTCTTACTCCTGTGGCAGTAGGCTTCCTCTTGGGAAGAGAGACCTTAGGAGGGATGCTTCTGGGTGCAACAGTCATGGGCGCATTTCTCGCCCTTTTTATGGCGAACGGAGGCGGTGCCTGGGATAACGCAAAAAAATACATAGAAGCAGGCAATTTAGGTGGTAAAGGTAGTGATAATCATAAGGCTGCTGTAGTCGGTGATACAGTAGGCGACCCTTTTAAGGACACCTCTGGGCCAGCAATGAATATATTGATAAAATTGATGTCAGTTGTATCTCTTGTAATCGCACCAATACTACCTTTGGTTGGTTTGTTTTTAAGATAAAAAATATGACAGGGCCTTCAACTTTAAAACTACCTCATTTAGGAGATAAAGAGTTTTTCCGATTGAGTATCTAATAGTTAAAGTAACAGGAGGGAAGAATGTTTAAGGTAGGCGATTTGGCAGTGTATCCAGCACACGGTGTTGGTGTTATTGAGAGGATTGAGAATAGAGAAATTTCTGGTTGTCAGGAAAACTTTTTCGTCATGAGAATACTTGAAAATAATATGATTATTATGATTCCATCTTCAAACACTAAAAATGTTGGCCTAAGGGAGTTAATAGACCGGACTGAGGTATCAAAGGTTTTCTCTATCCTTAAAAATAGGGATATGTACGTAAATGATAATCAGACCTGGAACAGACGTTATAGGGATTACATGGATAAGATTAAAAGTGGTTCTGTTTTTGAGGTTGCTGAAGTCTATCGCGATTTGAGCACCATAAAACAGACTAAAGAACTTTCCTTTGGGGAAAGAAAGATGTTGGATACAGCCGGAAGTCTGCTTGTGAAGGAAATCTCCCTCGCTAAAAACATGAAGGAGGAAGATGTGGAAAGAGATATTCAATCGAATCTCTTTGTGAAAACCCAACAGGATAAAGGATAAAGCTTACGTTAGCAGAGAGTTGTGGTAAACAGTTGGGAGAAAACATTTATCTTTCGTCAACCGTCAGAGGAAATAGACGTAAGGCTTGATAAGTTTCTCTCTGATAATAAAGATGTGAGTTTATCAAGGGCAAGGATTCAAAACCTCATAACGACTGGCGCAGTAACCGTTAATGGTGAAAGAAAGAAACCTAGTTATCAACCAAAACCTGGCGACAGGATAAAGATTTCATTTTTACTCAAACCAGCCCCTTTAGAAGTCCCTGAAAATGTAAAGTTTGGCCTTCTTTACGAAGATAATTCAATTGTGGTAGTCAATAAACCTCCAGGCCTGGTGGTTCATCCTTCTGCTGGCCATTATACAGGAACTTTGGTCCATGGCCTTCTCTATAGATGTAGAAATCTTTCTTCTTCTGG
>JAFDDS010000252.1 GCA_019310745.1 Deltaproteobacteria bacterium
TCGCCCAGAGAAACATATACATTTTGCCCATCTATCCTGGTTATCTTCCCGGTGATTTCGATGCGGTCGGAAAGCTTCTGCACGATTCTGGCGATGGCTTCAGAAAGCTCGGCATCGGAGCGAATCTGGCTGCTCTCAGCTACTTCAACCGCTCCCTTCTCTACATCCACTAAACGCAAAGAGATCAGGTACTTAACATAGCCACCTTCATAGAGCGCGATGGAACCAAAGAGCACTTTTTCTACTTTCAAGAGGTTACCCGCCAGGGTGGCACTATCGGTACTGGTGATTCCCGAAAGCTGGAGTTCCTGTTCCTTTAGCAGCTCATCAAGCCTATCACGCTCCACCAGCTGGAAAAGCGGCTGTTTCGAGAACTCGGTCTGGAGAATTTCCTCTACAAGACGAGCGGTTTTCACCTTGATACCGATAGGCTCAATCCGGGTCACTGCCAGACTGATCCTCACTGACGGCGGTAGCCTGCAGGGAGGGCACAATATGCTATGACAGCTCAAAAGTTTGTTATTTTAACAAGAAATATTAAAGTCCAGCGCCCGAATATATTGAGTTGGACTTCTTCCTTTAGAACTTCGGTTGTGGATCTAATCTGCGATGGGAAAAATATGAATGATAATTACGAAATGGAAAAGGAATATGATTTTTCAGGCGGCGGATGTTATAGCTGATAGATTTCTCCTCCAAGACCCGCGAGGCGTTGTTGCAGTATATCGCCCGACCGCCTCTATGGCTCCCGAATCCTGGGTGTTGCCAGCCCATCCCTGATTTTAATAGTTACTCTTTATTTTTTTCCTGAATAGAGTTTAAATTCTAAAGCATCTTTATTCTCATCTAGAAGATTGTACCAGATGAACTTTTTTTTCTCGATTGCCTTATTCTTTTGTGCATAAGCTTTTAATCTCTCAAACAGATCTATATTCTTCCGGCACAGATTATATGCCCTTTTTTGCTTTTCGTTAAATATTGTGTCTATGTTCTTATCAATTTCCCGGTCAACTTTGTCTTCAAATAAATTAATCAGCATAGTGTATTTATTGAAAATAACTTTTGAATACTCCAGGGTAAGCTCATCGAAATTGCCTATCTGTTTGAGTTTTTCAATAATTAAACCAAGCTTGGATATAGCCTATATATAATTCTCCTTGTAAACATACATATTATTCACATTAGAGCAAAACCTTGATAGAGCCCTGTTATTGAGGCCTGTTGTATATTCATCCAATCCGGAATCTAAGTAAAACTCAGGCATTGAAATGGAGACTTTTGATATTAATTCCATAAGTTTTGAAAATATAGCTTCTTTCCAATTATTCTCTTTAATAGATTTGAAAAGCGTTTCCATTTCTTTGGTAAATTTATCTTTATACTTGTCTCCTTCTTCAAACACGGCCTCGTAAGTAGAGATGGAGATCCCTTTAAATAGAATCGGGCCATTATTAATAAAGTATACTGCTTCGTGTAAATAGATGTCGCTTTTTTCTGAAGTATTCTCTTTTTCAAAGCTTAAATACACCTGTCGGGAAACAATTATCTTAGATTCTTTGGGCGAAAGCTCATTGGCCCGCGCTTGAAGCCTTGCTGCTGTATTAAAAAGGAATCCTGAAAGATCTCCTTTTTTCCGTTATAATTAAAGGAGTGGAGATATTTCCTCCTGCTATACCTACGGATATTTTAAATGCTGGAAAAACGATTTCATATTGTGAGCGGTTTTGAGATTCAAGCTTGTCATTTATAACCGTTTTTTTTTGAAACATTATCGATAATGCCGAGCGTTGCAGAAAGTATATCTGTAGCAGAGCTGGAGATTAAAATTATCTCATCTCCTCTTTCCCTCCGACTCAGTGTACCAAATCTCTTAGTGATTTTTTTTACTCCATTCTCTATAAAATTATCAAGTAAGTGAAGATTCGAAAAGTTCTTTTTATTTTCCTGACAGAAACTCGTATATCCATGTATATCGAGTATTGCTATATAGATATTTGAGATGGAAATATTTCATTTCAGATCCCCGCCAAAATCATACTTCCTCCCCCGTATTACAAGCTCTTTCCAGAGTTTCGTATATGACGAATCATCAATGTCTTTCATAAAACCCCAGTAAAGCTGTTTTATTAAATTAAAGGCTTTTTGAATGACTGTGCTTTTTGTTTTATTTACCGGGAGTTTTTCTGTATATTTTTCCAATTGGGAAAATGTAGTTATCTCTTTTTTAATAATTTTATCGTGAAAATGCGTAAACAGTTCGTATGCCGAAGTTTCTTTTGAATACTCAGAGATATCTTTCAATATGATCCCTTGTCTGGCGACAGCATATAAAATATTTATAGCACATGAATAACTTATTTTCAAGAAAGGATTTTCTTGCCTATAATCATATTTTCCCTAAACTGGAAACAAGACCTTTTACAGGTATACCTGTAAAAGGTATGTTATGTAAAGAATGGCAATATCCACTACATCTGTCGAAGCTTGATAAGGGATTCAGTTATTTTGAGGAACGATGGATAACAGTTGGTTCAACCAGCCAAAGTGAGATTGTTGTAGTTGCTAATTTGTTTTTTGATAGTGATGGCGAAGAGGTAATCCGAATAATTTCTGCTCGGCTAGCTACTTCGCGAGAAAGGAAACAATATGAAATTTATTAATGATGATTATAAAATGAAAAAAGA